>NZ_PSLQ01000058.1:0-23116 GCF_040289685.1 Pyrinomonas sp. | reverse complement strand
TTAAAGCGGATACAAGGCTTGCAAAGAGTGCGGTGCAGAAGGTAATATTCTGATCGTTTCAAAGCGAGCGGGGTTCGGGGCAGGTCCCTGACTAATAATCACTGAGCAAGCCGCTTCCTCGCCAATAATCACTGAGCAAGCTACTTCCTCGCCAAGCCTCTAAAGTTTGAAGGTTCGCGCTCGGCTCGCTCAGCTCACGAGGCTTATTGCTGAGCTTTCAAAGAACGCAGAAGATCTCACGGTGTGATCTTAGGGGCAACCACATGAATAGTCTAGTCTCAATCATTATCCCCTGCTACAATCAGGCCCGATTCTTGAGTGAAGCTATTGAGAGCGTCTTGAAGCAAAGCTACTCACCGCTAGAGGTCATCGTTGTTGATGACGGCTCTTCTGATAACACTTCCGAGGTTGCTGCAAGATACTCTATGGTTAGACTTATAAAACAAGATAATCAAGGGCTGGCGAGGGCGCGGAACAGAGGTTTGGCAGAAAGCAAAGGTGAATACGTTAACTTCCTGGATGCAGACGATCGCCTCCTGCCGAATGCCATTGAATTAGGCGTGCGCAGCTTGCAGACTCAACCTGAGTGGGCATTCGTTCATGGCCGCTATCGCTATATAGATATGGCTGGAAATCCGGTCCGACACTTTGACGCTCGGGTTGAGCGCATAGAAGACTATTATGAGGCGCTGCTTCGCCGGAATTTCATCGGTATGGGCGCAACGGTGATGTACCGACGGGCAGTTCTCGAGTCGGTCGGAGGTTTCCTCCCGACGCTTCCCGTTTGTGAAGATTACGAACTGTATCTTCGTATCTGTCGAGCATTCCCGGTCGGTCGTCACGATGAGATAGTGGCTGAATATCGTTTACATGAGCGATCTCTTTCACGCGATTACGGCAGAATGCTTCAAGCGTCCATAAAAGTGCTGCGCTCACAGCAATCCTGCGTCAAAGGACATGCACGGTACGAAGAGGCTTACGAAGAAGGCCTCCGGCTGTATCGCGAATTCTACGGCGAGCGTCTAATAGAAGACTTGCGCTCTAGATTCCGAGCGCGCGGGAGCAAGGCGCTTTTTCTCGCGGCCAAAGATTGGTTGACGTTGTTGCGGTATTATCCGCATGGCCTTTTGGCTCATTCGTATCGCAAAACGAAGTGCTCATTGCGCAAATGTTTACGGAACATCGCGTTGGCTTTAAACTAAAAGTGAGCGAAAGATAACGGCGTTGACCTTCGCTGGTATTATGAATGGATCACGGTCGCTGGTTTTCAGAAGCGGCACTGACCGGATGAATGCAGGGTATCCGTAGCATCCATCTCTTAAGCTCGAGGGCATGGTTCTAGAAGCAGTCGAGCACAGAATCGCGCGATCCTGCCGAAGCTGAAGATCGCGGCTTTGGATGATCGCCAAGTTGATGATATAGCGAGAAAATAAAGAACTCTATGTTCACCTACACAGAAGCGCTCGCAAAAAGACTATTCAGATCTATACTGCCGGTAAAGGCGAGGCGTTGGGTTAGTGCGCATCTGCCGTACGGAAGGGATTACACGCCGCCCTTGGGCTATGTTCGCTTCGGGGATTTGCGGCGTATCGAGCCGATTGACGGCAACTTCGGTTTCGGTCGTGGCCGCCCCATTGATCGCTACTACATCGAGAACTTTCTCGAACGGCACAGCGCAGATGTCAAAGGGCGCGTCCTGGAGGTCGGCGATGACACATATACGAGGAGATTCGGCAAAGAGAAAGTAACTGCAAGCGATGTGTTGCACGTTTCGGAAGGCAATCCGCGGGCGACGCTTGTCGGAGATCTCGCCATAGCTGACCATCTCCCTTCAGATGCTTTCGATTGCATTATCCTCACGCAAACGCTCCACCTGATCTACGATGTGCGCGCAGCGATCCGAACCCTGCATCGTATTCTGAAACCGGGCGGCGTCCTGCTCGCCACTTTCCCTGGGATTAGCCAAATAGATCGGCATGATTGGAAGAACTGCTGGTATTGGTCCTTTACGACCTTTTCAGCAGAGCGGCTTTTCAGCGAACTCTTCCATCCGTCCGACTTGCAGATCGAAACGTACGGCAATGTGTTGGCAGCGACGGCTTTCCTCTACGGACTGGCGGATGTAGAGCTAGAACAAGATGAGTTGGATGCGCTGGACCCGCATTACCAAGTGGTGATTACAGCCAGGGCAGTCAAGTGAGAACGCAGCGAAAGGCTCAAGGTGCAAAGGATGATATGAGGCATCAAAGTGACCAGCCGATTGTCTTGAGTTCAAGATGGCGACCTACGGCGATTACATCATGGAGCGCGATGAGTGTTTCGTGTTCGAGGGTTAGCTGGACGGAGCTTTAATGATGTCGATGCTGTTGTGGGTACGTTTCTGCGCCGCTCTTCGTCGTCTGCGAACTCCGGTCGCATTTGGAAAGGTCGTCGGATTGAGTTTTTACTTTTAATGTTGGGCAAGATCATGAGCGATCTAGTATCGGTCATCATCCCTTGCTATGGGCAGTCTCGGTACTTGGGCGAGGCAATAGAAAGCACGCTCGCGCAGGCGCATTCGCGCGTTGAAGTGATAGTCGTTGATGATGGCTCGCCAGACGAAACGGCGGAAGTCGCATCCCGTTACTCCGCAGTGAAGCTCATCAGGCAAGAGAACCGTGGGGTTGCGGCGGCACGCAATGTCGGGTTAGAAGTTAGTCGCGGAGAATACATCGTCTTTCTCGATGCCGACGATAGATTGCTGCCACAAGCTTTGAGAATGGGTTTGAAAGCGATGGCGACCGATGGCGATTTGGCCTTCGTTTTTGGCAAGTGTCAGTACATTGATGCCAGCGGGCAGCCGATCCCAACGCCCATGCAGTTTCAATCTGAGGGCATAGAGAGTTACTACTCCTTTTTACTCGAATGCGCTTGTCCGATATGGCATACGGCGATCGTCATGTTTCGTCGGCGGGCGCTTGAGGTCGCTGGCGGTTTCAATGCAGACTTCAATCCGGCTGAAGATTACGAGCTTTATCTGCGGCTCGCAAGAAGATGGCCTATCCGTTACCACGATGGCGTTGTGGCAGAGTATAGGGTGCATCATGCGAGCATGTCATCTGATCCGTTGAGAATGCTTCGCGCGGTCGCGAAGGCGCTGAACTCTCAGAAAGGGTATGTTGAGGGCGATTCCGGTTTGAGGGATGCTTGGGAGCGCGGATTGGATCTGTGCCGCCGATACTACGGTGGACTGTGCGTGCTTAAGATAAAGGAGGATATCAGGAAAAAAGGCTTTCATCCAAGCTCACTGCATATGATCCTCGATCTTTTGCGTTGTGCTCCGGGTCAGTTCGTTGACTTTATACGGGGATGATCACCGTAAGAGGTGAACAGCAGTCGAAACGCAATCATAACATGTGGTTAACCTTGGCCTAGAATTGGGGAACGAAGGCGTCAAATGAACGATTCGCTTGCAGATATCATCGTTGTGCCGCGTGAATGCTTCTGTCGGGCTGAGACTTCTCTCCAAAGCATCTATGAGAACACCCAACAGCCATTTTCGTTAATCTACGTTGACGGTAATTCGCCGCGCCGAATCAAGCGCTGGCCTCCCTTTCGAAAGGTTGCCGTGAGGATGACAAACGTGTGGCGCGGATTAAAAAGATCCGCAAAGCGCTTTGAACTCAGGTTCAAAAGGCAAGCTCTGATCCTCGTTTACCATCGGATAGGCGACTCAGGAGGGGATCCGTGGAAGCTGTCTGTTTCCCCATCTCACTTCAAAGAGCATCTTGAGGTACTACGGCGTTTTTACCGGACGGCCTCCTTGAGGCAAATCATCTCTGACCTGCAACGAGGACGGCTCAAACGACAGTGCGTGGTCATCACCTTCGACGACGGCTACCGCGATAACCTCATTCAAGCAAAGCCCTTGCTCGAAAGGTACGATGTTCCTGCGACCGTCTTCGTCATCAGCGGCTTCATCGGACAGAGCGGCGAGGCTTGGTGGGATGAATTGGAGAAGCTGCTGCTCCAACCAAAGAGCTTGCCTCCCACGCTGAGGCTGGAGATTTGTGGTGGCATCTACGAACGGAGAATAGAGTCTTGCGACGGTGATCATGCGCAATTCCGTTCCTGGAACGCCTGGACGGAAGCGCCACCCACCCTTCGCCACGCGTTATACCTTGAGCTTTACGGGATTTTGCGAAAGCTTTCAACGGAAGAGCGAACGAATGTCATGAATCTTCTGCGCGCTTGAGTGGGCGAGAAAGCTCACGTTTCGAGGGATCAACGCCGTTTCCTCTCAGCGGAAGAGCTGGTTTCGCTGGACGAAAGCGGGTTGATCGACATCGGCGCCCATACGATCACGCATCCCTTTCTTCCCTCTCTGCCAGTAGAGGCACAAGACGAAGAGATACGACGAAGCAAAGAAGAGCTCGAAAGCATGCTTGGGAAACCCATACGTAGTTTCGCTTACCCATATGGCGCTCACGATGAAAATACGGTGGAGGCAGCGAAACGGTCAGGCTTCGTTTGCGCCTGCGCGGCGATCCCGGATCTAGTACACGCAGGCACGGACCTATTCCGGTTGCCTAGAGTCTTTGTTTTCGATTGTAATGGAGAGGAGTTTGCTCGGCAGCTATTTGACCGGTTTTATGCCTAGAAACAAAGGATCGCCTCGAATCATTGAGCGCGTATTTGCTTGTGACCCGTTGCGCCATGATTCGGCTACGATCTTGCGGGATTGTTCGGGGCGATCAGAGATCTCAGTTAGAATTCGGCTTGGGAGTTCGCCGATGAAGGAAAGGTTACGGGAACTGATCAAAAGGGTGCCGGTGCTCGGGAAACCTTACGTTCAAAGAGACGAGTTAAGAGCCATCGTGAACGAGCTTTGGGAGCCGCCGGGGCACTTTTATTCGCCCATCCCATCAATTGAAGAGATACGTTCGCACGAAAGCGTCATCTTCGCTACAGATTCGCGTGAACTCGGCGGGATAGATCTGAATGAGAGCGGGCAGCTCGCTTTGTTGAAAGAGTTGACGAGATATTACGGCGAGCAGCCCTTTCCCGTAGAGCGCAGCGAGGGGCGACGTTACTTCTTCGAAAACGGCGCCTTCAGTTATTTCGACGCGATAGTTTTATACTGCATGATCAGATGCTTGCGTCCCAAGAAGATCATCGAGATCGGGTCCGGGTACTCTTCGTGCGTTTTTCTCGACGTCAACGAGCTGTTCTTCGGAAATGCGATCTCATGCACCTTCATCGAGCCGCACCCACAATTGTTGTATTCGCTGATGCGCGAAGAGGATAAGAACGGAGTGAGCGTCATCGCCCGGAAGCTTCAAGATGTCGATCTGCGTCTCTTTTCCGCGCTGGAGGCGAACGACATACTTTTCGTCGATTCGTCGCACGTCGCAAAGACGGGCAGCGATGTAAACCGCATCTTCTTCGAAGTCTTGCCCGTCGTTCGCGAGGGGGTGTACGTTCATTTCCACGACGTTTTCTATCCGTTTGAGTACCCAAAAGAATGGGTGTATCAGGGGCGGGCTTGGAACGAAGCCTATATTTTGCGAGCTTTTCTGCAATACAACGAAAGATTTAAGATCGTCTTTTTCAACTCCTTTCTGGAAAGTTTTCACCGAGAGATCCTTGCGGAGGAGATGCCTTTGTGCCTCAGACATTCAAGTTCGAGCATGATCCCGACGTCGGCTCAAAGCATTTGGTTGAAACGGGTGCGATAGGGCAGAGTCGTTCTCGCGGGCTGATTCTCATATGAAGGAAGATTCAGGACCGGACTCATCGTATGGGGCGCGATGCCAATTCCAATACGAACGTTTCTCGTCGGATCGATGCGACGCTGCTTGTTTGCACGTACAATCGCAGTCAAGATCTGCATGAGATGTTGCAGACCGCCGTCGCGCAGGAGACGGCTGGGTCCTTCGCTTACGAGATCATCGTTGTGGACAACAACTCCACGGATGATACTCGACGGGTGGTCGAATCGTTCGGCGCAAGTCACGAAAACGTTCGTTACCTTTTCGAGGAGAGGCAAGGGAAGTCTTATGCTTTAAATAGAGGGTTAGAGGCCGTTCGCGGAGAGATCTACACCATTGCGGATGACGACTTCATTTTGCCCAACGACTGGTTGCGAAAGATCTTCGAGGCTTTTCGCGCTCATCCGGAGGTCTCTTTCGTGAGCGGCAAAGTATTGCCTCTTTGGGAGGCTACGCCGCCTGCATGGTTGACGCCCAGACACTGGTCCGCGATTGCGATGGCCGACTACGGCGATGAGCCTTTTTACGTGGACGAAAACAGACAGATCTGTTTGCTCGCCTGCTCTTTTCGTACGGCGGACGTGCGGGCCGTTGGCGGATACAGAGTGGGATTGAGCGTTTCCAAGGGGCGGATCGGGGGGACGGAGGATTTGGAGATACTCCAGCGTTTGTGGCGATCGGGTCGAAAGGGGATTTATCTGCCGCATATCTACTTCTATCACAAAGTCGGCGCCGGTCGTTTGACCAAGCGATATCATCGGCGCTGGCACACTGGGCACGGCATGTCATACGCCATCATGCGCGATGGGGATTTCGAAAAGTCCTCGGCGCGACTCTTTGATGTGCCCGCGCACTTGTATCGCCAAGCGGCAGGGCATGCGGTCGGGTGGTTACGACAAAAGCTTGCTCGTAATGAGCCGGAGGCTTTCTGGCACGAATGTCAGTTGCGCTTTTGCTGGGGATTCTTTCAGCAACGGCGGGTCGATTACGCCGCGCAGCGGAAACACGGAGCGGTCACCGAGGCGATGCGATTTGCGCGTTCGTTGCTTGGCAAACGGACCGGGAGCTTACCAAGCGATGCCGCAGAGAAGACGGGACGGTAACTTGTGACCGCTATCGTAGGGCACGAGTATTTCGCGAGAGCATCTTCGGTCATCGCGCTAACAGGCGATCGGAGCTTCTTTGCTGAAGCTTTGCGAGCCTTTTGCGGAAGTCGCTTTGAAAGGTAACTTCGGCTGGTTTGATGCTGTTCAGGCAAGCTTCCTTTCAAAGGGCATGTAGCATCAACAAGCGTGTATCATGAAGACTATCGAAGTTGAACCAGATGTCGCCGGAAAGATCGCTGCGTAGGCGAAAGGGCGCGGCGTGTTTGTGAGCGCTTGCGCGAGGACCTTGTTTGAAGGAAACGATCCGAGAGGTCAGCTCGTTTGTCGTCTGAAGCGGGAGCGCGTTCGTAGTTGGAGCAGGTAAGGAGTCGCAACCATGACTTCCAGCCGCTGCCAGACAAGGCGATTAATCGTTGAGAGGGCTGAAGTCGGCGCAAACGGAAGAGCCTCTGAAAATTAGGATCACAATTAGCGATCGTTTCGGATGATGCCGGATACACCACGCATGGCGTCGAAAGGCAACCGGACATGCGGGTTCCAAAGCAAAGTCCGTAGTACGCGCGTCGTCGCCGCGATGTTGACGGCACGGCTCGGCGCATCCACCGTCTTTCAACGCTCAAGGAGTGCAAGCGTTACGAAGGGATTGAACGATGGCTTTCGCCAAGATCCTAGAGGTGCATGGATAGTAGCGACGAGCGATGATCAGCGCGCGTGCAAAAAACTGCTGGCGTTGCTGGAAGATGACTACCCATCGTCATTTATTACGGCGAGGGTCACCTGAATGTGTGCTGGGAACAGGGGCGAATGAATCGAAGTCTTCCTGCTTTTGGCGAGACCTTCCGCTGCTATTTCGATCAGCGATTTATCAGCGATATCTCAAATGTCTTAAAATTTAGCGGGGCCATATGCAAGCTTGCGTCAAACTGCGGGCGACACAAGGAAGACGCTTGGACGGATTGGCACGATGCGATCATCTGGTCGTCGAATGGCTGGAGCGCAACGGCGACGTCGCCGACGAGGCGGAGCCAAGCGGATAGGGGGAACTGCGGCGCGAGGTCCGGTCGCGGCGAGTCGTTTCTAGTTAAAGACAAGGTTTGATGGGATGTGCGGCATCACCGGGTTCATCAATCTAAATGGGTTTGATCGCGCTGAGGCTTTGCGGACTCTCGATCGGATGTGTCGCGTCATCACGCATCGCGGTCCAGACGATCAGGGCGTGTTGGTCACCGACCGCGTGGCACTTGGCATGCGGCGACTTTCGGTCATCGATCTTGCGGGCGGCCATCAGCCCATCTTCAACGAAGACGAAACGATCGCGGTGGTCTTCAACGGCGAGATCTATAATTACCGCGAAATCAAACGCGAGCTCGAAGAACGTGGTCACCGGTTTCGCACGAATTCGGACACGGAGGCGATCGTGCATGCTTATGAAGAGTACGGTTTGTCTTGTGTGAACCATTTTCGTGGCATGTTCGCCTTCGCTTTGTGGGATGAGCGCGCGCAGCAACTCTTCATCGCGCGCGATCGCGTTGGCAAAAAGCCGCTCTACTATGCGCTCACGCCGCGAAAAACGCTCGTCTTCGGCTCGGAATTGAAAACGTTGCTGGAACATCCGGAGGTTGACCGCGAAATCGATGTTGCAGCCCTCGATGCGTATTTGACCTTCGGCTATGTGCCGGATCCGCTTTGCATTTTCCGCCGAGTCAAAAAGCTTCCGCCGGGCCAGCGTTTGATCTTTGCCAACGGCGAGGTGGAAATCGCGCCGTACTGGGATTTCGATTATTGCCCCGTTGAAGGGAGGAGCGAAGAGGAATGGATTGAAGAACTTCGCGCGCATCTCGAAGAGGCGGTGCGCGTGCGATTGATCGCCGATGTGCCGCTCGGAGCTTTCCTTTCAGGCGGAATCGATTCGAGCACGGTGGTCGGTTTAATGGCTTCTGCGGGCGTGCGCCCTGTCAAGACGTTCTCCATCGGCTTCAACGAAGACAGTTACAATGAGCTGAAATACGCGCGCCTCGCCGCCAAGCATTTCGAGACGGATCACCACGAATTCATCGTCACGCCGAGCGTTTGTCAGATAGTCGATGATCTTGTGTGGCATTTCGACGAACCTTTCGCCGATTCATCGGCCATTCCGACATACATGGTTTCAAAGATGGCGCGTGATTACGTGACGGTTGTATTGTCGGGCGATGGCGGTGATGAGCTTTTTGCTGGCTACACGCGCTACGCGATCGATAGCAAACGCGCGGTCTTCGGGCGGTTGCCGCGCTCATTGCGACGCGGTGTGATGCAACCTCTCAGCAGGGCCCTTCCTCACGGAGCTTGGGGGCGGAATTACCTGTATCACATCGCGCTCGATCCTTTGGACCGATACATCGATAACGTTTCAGTCTTTACAGCGCTGGCGAAAGAGGGGCTCTACAGCGACGCTTTCAAAGCGAGATTGCGGCAAGATGGGGCCGACGCGACCTTTCTCTTTCGAGAGCACGCGGCGAGGGTGCGCGCAGATGGTTCCATCAATCGTTTGCTCTATTTGGACAGCAAGACATATCTGCCCGGAGATATACTCGTGAAGGTCGATCGGATGAGCATGGCGGTCTCCCTGGAAGCGCGCGCACCGCTGCTCGACCATCGTTTGATCGAATTCGTCGGACGAATTCCGCCGGAGTTAAAGTTCAGAAAGGGCACGCTGAAATATATCTTCAAGCGCGCGGTTGAAGGGATCGTCCCTTCTGAAATACTTCACCGTCCGAAACAAGGATTCGGCGTGCCGATCGATGAGTGGATCAACGCCCAGTTGCGCGAACAGATTCGCGATACGCTCATGTCTTCTCGCATGCGACAGCGTGGTTATCTTTCGGTGAAGTACGTGCAAACACTGCTCGATGAGCATGAGAGCGGACGCCGAGATCATTCCGCACGGTTATGGGCGCTGTTCATGCTTGAGAAATGGGCACGCTTGTTCATGGATGGGGAGGGCGCGCGGGGCGAACGTGCTTCAAGCGCTCCGCACCAGTCGGTGGTCCCCGGCGAGAGCCGACGATAGCGAGCGGGATCCGCTCGAGGGGTGGGCCAAACCGATCCTCGACCAGCTCAATTGGGCGACACGAAGTCAAAGCGCGCCGAACCTAGAGATCGCCAACCGTCATCAGCTCGCCCGATAGACGATCGCGCGAAAGGAAGGCGCGCCGAACCGGCTTTGATATGATGTTGGAGTCTTGGTTGCGTCGTGAACGTCAGGAAGCCGCCGCGAGCCATTGCATCGATGATGATCTGCCCGCGGTAGGATAGGGTTTAGCTTGTAACTGCGCATACGCGGTCCAGATGAAGAGAAACGTGCTGCTTCTCATCGGGAGTTTCGAGCAGGGCGGTTCAGAACGCCAAGCGGTGCAGCTTGCGCGGCTTCTGTGCGAGAGCGGGCGTTACAACTTGCGCGTCGCATGTCTCGACGGTCGCGGCGTGTTGCGCGCCGAGATCGAGCGCTTGGGACTCGGTGAAATGCCCGAGTTCAAGCTGAACAGCTTCTACGGCTTGAACATGTTGAAGCAACTACATCGAGCGGCGAGATTCATGCGCAAGAACAGAATAGACGTCGTGCAGACGTTCGACTTTTACACCAACGTCTTCGGCATGATGGCGGCGACGATGGCTCGCGTGCGTGTACGCATTGCGGCGAAGAGGGAGACCGAGGGGGTCCGCACTCCCACACAGAAGTGGGTGGAACGGCGCGCTTTCAACCTTGCACATGCAATCGTGGCGAACGCGCAGGCGGTGTGCGATCGGCTGATCGCTGAAGGCGTGCGCCCCGAGAAGATCGTGACGATACACAATTGGTTGGATCTGGAGAGAGTTGCGCCTCCCGTCGGATTCGAGAGAGAAGAGACGCTACGCGCGTTCAATCTGCCTGATGGTTTAAGGTTCGTCACCATCGTCGCCAACATGCGCAACGAGGTAAAAGACCATCGAACTTTCTTGCGCGCAGCGCGGCGCGTAGCTGAGGCCGTGTCGGATGTCGGTTTCGCGTTGGCTGGCGAGGGCGAGTTGATGGAGGCACTTAAACGTGAGGCCGCTGAGCTTGGATTGAGAGAACGGGCTTTCTTTCTCGGAAGGTGCGAAAGGGTCGCCGAACTGCTCGCCATCTCCGATGTGTGCGTGCTGAGTTCCAAAGCCGAGGGTTTTTCAAATTCAATTCTCGAATACATGGCTGCGGGCAAGCCCGTCGTGGCGACGGACGTCGGCGGCGCGCGCGAGGCGATCGTTGAAGGTGAGACTGGTTACTTGGTGGCGCCCGGAGATGACGCGACGATGGCTGCAAGGATCATCGCGCTGTTGCGTGAGCCGGAAAGGGCCAGAAGGATGGGCGAGCGCGGACGGACGCGAGTGCGGGAGAATTTCTCGGCGCAAGTTCAATTACGTAAAGTCGAAGCTCTTTATCGCGACCTGCTTGCATCGAACTTTCGTCAAAAGGCGACGCAGCGAGCTGTGCGCGATGACGTTCGAGACTTCAAGTGAGTCGGAGGGTGACGGACGTGCCTAAGCGCGAGGAAAAGATGCCGCCGCGACCGATCAAGGTCTTGATCGTCGTCCCATCCCTCGATATAAAGGGCGGCCAATCGCGACAAGCTGTGCGCTTGATGGGTGGCCTCAAGACGGAGCCTGCGATGGAGGTCGGGTTCGTTCCGCATAATTCGCGCTTGCCGGGCGCTCTTCGGCTCTTAACAGAAGATAGAATAGGTGCGAAGCATGGTCATGACTTTGAATTGCTGGGCGCTGCTTCTGATGCGTGCGCGAGAATATGATGTCATTCATACGTTCTCTGCGGCTTACTGCTCTTATCTGCTTTCGGCAGCTCCGGCAATTCTAGTCGGGAAGCTTTACGACAAGAAGATCGTTCTCAACCACTGTAGCGGCGAAGTCGAAGATCACTTGCAGAATCGGCGCTTGACCGCAGTGCCGAGCATGATGCGATTCTAAGGGAACGATCCCTATAGGCTTTCTGGAGCGGGATGCAGCGCGGAGCTTGCTTTCACCCTTGATCTCATGAGCTTGACCGAAGAACTTTCGCTCACGATGCGCGAAAAGATTAATAAGCTCAAGAAAATGACGCCCCGTGAAGTTTACGTGCGTTCGGCGCAAGCTCTTTCCGCTTTGGCCGAGCGGGCGGGCGTCTCCGCACAAACGCGCTTGCCGGATGACGCCGAGCTTCTCAGCTCGTTCAGCAATTCGTGCAGATCCCTCGATGACCTGCTCGTCTCTTTTCGCGCGCGCAGCGGACCGCGCTTCTTCGCTGCGTTCGACGATCCTGCGGGGACTGTGGACGAGTTTCGCCGCCGCTGGCCCGGAAGCGAAAGGGCGATCATCGAACGCGCTCAGAGGATAATTGAGGGCCAGTTCGATTTGCTCGGTTTCAAGCGATTATCATTTGGCCCTTCCGTTGATTGGCATCTTGAGCCGCTTTCGGGCAAGCGTGCTCCGCTGATTCACTGGAGCAAGATAGACTATCTCGATCCCGATGTTTCAGGCGACAAGAAGGTCACTTGGGAACTCAATCGGCATCAATATTTCAGCACGCTCGGGCGCGCCTACTGGCTCACTCGCGATGAACTTTTCGCGCAAACCTTCATCGCGCATCTTCGCTCATGGATGGAAGAGAATCCGCCCAAGGTCGGCATCAACTGGGCCAGTAGCTTGGAGGTCTCTTTCCGTGCGATCTCGTGGTTGTGGGCGTTCCATTTTTTCAAAGATTCCCCGTCGTTGACGCCGGAGGTCTTCACACGTGCGCTCAAGTATCTCTACGTTCACGGGCGTCATCTCGAGACCTATCTTTCGACCTATTTCAGTCCGAACACTCACTTGACGGGCGAAGCTTTGGGCCTGTTCTATCTCGGCCTGCTGCTTCCCGAATTCTCCTGCGCTGCGCGATGGAAGGCAAAAGGCGAAAGGATATTGGTGGGCGAACTCGATCGTCACGTGCGCCCCGACGGAGTCTATTTCGAACAGTCGAGCTATTACCATCGCTACACGACGGACTTTTACACGCACTTCCTGCTGCTCAAGAAGAGAAACGGCGAAGAGGTCCCGGCTGTTTTAGATGAAAAGTTGACTGCGTTGCTGGACCATTTGATGGCTATCACGCGGCCTGATGGGACGACGCCGCTCTTCGGCGATGATGATGGCGGGCGGTTGGTCATGTTGGATGAGCGCGCGGCGGACGATTTTCGCTCGGCGCTGTCGAACGGCGCCGTGATCTTCGAGCGCGGCGATTACAAGTTCGTCGCTGGCGAAGCGGCGGAAGAGACACTGTGGTTATTCGGTCCGGAAGGAATCAGAGCCTTTGATCGTCTGACATCGCACGCCCCGAAGGGGACTTCGCGAGCTTTCACCGCAGGCGGTTACTACGTCTTGCGCGATGGATGGACGCAAGACGCGAATTACATGCTCATGGATTGTGGACCGCACGGCGTTCTCAATTGCGGTCACGCTCATTCGGATGCGCTCGCTTTCGATCTCGCGGCGCGCGGGCGCACCCTTCTGGTCGATCCGGGAACTTACACTTACACCGGCTCCGCCCAAGAGCGCCGACGCTTCCGCTCTTCCGCAATGCACAACACGCTCACCATCGACGGGCTATCAGCTTCGGAGCCGGATGGGCCGTTCACATGGAAGCGGATCGCTCAATCGCGCGCCATTGAGTGGATCAGCGATCAGAGGTTCGATCTTTTCGAGGGCGAGCACGATGGTTACGTTTCGGTCGGCGCGCGCTATCAGCGAAGCGTGCTCTTTCTCAAAGGCGACTATTGGATCGTGCGCGATCAGGTGAGGGCTGCGGGTGAACATCTCTGCGCGCTTCATTTCCACTTCGTTCCGGACGCCTCGCCTTCCGTAGGGCGTGAAGCAGATGCGTTTGTCGTTCGCGAGAACGCGCGCGCGGGGATCGAAATCTTCATTTTCGGCGCTCAAGGCGAGCTGCGGTGCGAAGATGATTGGGTATCGCGTTGTTATGGCGCGCGCGAACGGGCGAAAACGGCGCGGTTTGAAGCGCGCGTTCGCGATGGGGCAGAGCTTGTGACCTTTCTCCTGCCGCGAACAGGAGAGCATCCCATCGTCCGTGAAGCGAAAGCTGATGAAGGCCGCGCCTTTGAAATCATCTGCGATCCGAACCGCGACCTTTTACTGATCGGAAACGGCGAGCGGTTGAAAGTTTCAATCGGAGGGAGGAGAATAAAGACCGATTGCCGTTGGGCTTGGCTGCGGTTTGCAGGAGAAGATCTATGGGAGGCGGTGCTGATTGGAGGGAGCGAACTGGCGATCGGTGAAGAAAGATTCAGGTTGTCAGGCTCCCGGTTTCAAACATTCGATTTCCGGCAGCAAGCCGAAGTTAAAAGTTCTCGCCAACTGGTCACCGAATGAAGAGGGGGCATTGCCATCCTCGTCCATGTTTGCCGCCGATCGTCGCAGCACCGCCGGATGAAACATAAGTTGAGTGAAGCAGGCATGGTAAGCAGAAGATGTGTGGCATTTGTGGAGTAGTCTTCCCGAAGCGCGCGGCGCGGCGCGTGAACGAAGCGGCGCTCGTGCGCATGCGCGACGTGCTCAGGCATCGTGGGCCGGACGATTCCGGTCTGTTCATCGAAGAGGGCGTCGGACTCGGACATCGTCGGTTGAGCATCGTCGATGTCGCTGCGGGCCATCAGCCGATGGCGAACGAGGACGGTTCGTTGCAGATCGTTTACAACGGCGAAGTGTACAACCACGCGGATTATCGCGTGGAACTCGAAGCGCGCGGGCATCGCTATCGAACGCGCTGCGACACGGAGACGATCATCCACCTTTACGAGGAGCATGGCGCGGATTGCGTGCGCTTCTTGCGCGGCATGTTCGCTTTCGCTATCTGGGATAGGAACAAGCGGGAGTTGTTTCTCGCGCGCGACCGGTTGGGCGTCAAGCCGCTCTACTACTTTTGCGCGGACGACGGTTCGTTGGCGTTCGCTTCGGAGATCAAATCGCTCTTCGAATCGGGGTTGGTGAAACCGGAGATCAACTTCGCTGCGCTTCCGGATTACCTCGCCAATCACGCGCCTTCGGGCGAAGAAACGCTTTTCCGCGGCGTGAGGAGATTGCTTCCAGGTCACACGCTTCTGTGGCGCGACGGCAGGATCGAAACTCAAAAGTACTGGGAGGTCGATTTCGCGCCGTGCGAAGATCTCGCACGGCGCAAGGATGAAGACTTGATCGCGGAGTGGGCGGAGCTTTTTCGCACATCCGTGCGCCTTCGTTTGATGGCCGATGTGCCGCTCGGCATGTTCCTTTCGGGCGGCATCGATTCTTCGGCCATCGCCGCCGTGATGAGCGAGATGGTGGATGAGCCGATCAAGACCTTTTCCGTCGCCTTCAAGGAACGCGAAGCGAACGAGCTTCATTACGCGCGCCTTATCGCCGAAAGGTTCAAAACAGATCACCACGAGGTCATCGTCGCGCCCGAACAGTTCTTCGCCGCTCTGCCTGATCTGATCTGGCACGAGGATGAGCCGATCGCGCATCCGAGCAGCATCGCGCTCTACTTCGTCTCCGCGCTCGCCGAGCAACACGTCAAAGTCGTTTTGACGGGCGAAGGGAGCGATGAACTGCTTGCCGGTTACGGTCGCTATCGCAAAACGGTCGCCAACCTGGCGCTGGCCCGGCGCTATCATCGCTCCGTGCCTAAGTTCTTGCGCGAGGCAATCAAACGTCGCGTTGAAAGTTTGCCGGTTCGTTCCAGAACGCGGCAGAAGCTTGCGCGCACCTTCCTCTGCCTTCCGGCTGAGATCGAGTCCATATACTTCGATAACTTCGCCGTCTTCCCGCGCGCGATGCAAAGCGAGTTGCTCGCCGAGCCAACCAAAGAAGCGATCGGTACGCTCGATCCCTATTCGGAGATCCGGCGCCTTCTCGCAGAGACCAAAGCGGAAAGTTTGCTCCATCGGCTGCTCTACGCCGATATCAAAACCTATCTTCATGAGTTGTTAATGAAGCAGGATCAGATGAGCATGGCCGCGTCGATCGAAAGCCGCGTGCCGTTTCTCGATTACTTGCTGGTCGAATTCACTGCGCGATTGCCTGAGCGCTTGAAGTTGCGCGGCTGGACGACGAAGTACGTTTTGCGTCGAAGCATGAAAGGCATCTTGCCGGAAGAGATCCTGTCGCGTCGCAAGATGGGGTTCCCTGTGCCCGTAGGGCGATGGTTACGCGCCTCCTTCCGTCACATCGTTGATGAGTACGTTCTGAGCGAACGCGCGCTTGGTCGCGGTTTGTTCGCGCCCGATTTTGTCCGGCGTTTGGTCGCCGAACATGCGGCGGGCGCGAATCACGAGGAGAGGTTGTGGGCGTTGGTCAATTTCGAGATTTGGCAGCGTCGGTTCTTCGACGGAGAAGAGGTCAAAATAGATCGGCGCATTCCGATCGAGGCGATGGCGCTCAGCGCAGAATAAGAAAAGCACGCGAAGTTTATGGAAAAGCTTTCAACCGTCTTAAATCTCAAAAAGCGCGTTGATTTGCTTTCCTCCGAATCAGCAGCGCGCACGGGATTTGGACTGGACGCGTGTTTCTACGCGCAGCGAGCTGGCTAGTTGGGGACGCACATGCAAATGGACTTTGAGGAAGATCCGCCGCCGGATATTGCGGTTGAGATCAACGTGCGTCACAATTCGCACGATGGAAGTGTTGATCTAGTGTGACGCCAAGTGCGCTTGAGGTTCGGCGCCGCGATGGGCAGCGGTTGAAGATAGCGGTTTTGCGGGAGGGGCGGTAGAGGAGGTTGAGAGAAGCTGTGCTTGATACTTACGAGCGAGGCATTGACGGGGTTTTGGGGGCGACTACAGCGCGCGTTACAAGCTTTGCTGGCATTCGATGGACGGCTCGGCTCACATTGAAAAACAGATCCTCACGGCGCTTCCTGAACAAAGTTCGATGAGCGTGCTTTGCGGAAATGCACATTCTATGGCTCAAAACGGAACTGCTTCATCCAGTCGATAAGGGCGGCAAGATACGCACATATCATATGCTGCGCGAACTCAAAGGCGAGCACCGCATCACGTATCTTACGCTCGATGATGGCTCAGGCGGCGAAAGCGCACGCGCGCGAGCCTTCGAGTATTGTCACGATCTCGTCGTCGTCCCGCATCGCACGAGGCCGAAGTTCTCGGCGGGATTCTATGTGGATTTGGCGAAAAACTTGCTTTCGCCTTTGCCTTACTTCATGCAGAAATACGTCTCTCCGGCGATGAGGCGAGAAATAGAAGAGAGAGTGCGATCAAGCTCTTTCGATGTGTTGGTTTGTGACTTCCTCATGCCGAGCGTCAACGTCCCTGCGAACATATCTCGCCCTTCGGTCCTCTTCCAGCACAATGTTGAGGCGATGATTTGGAAGAGGCACTATGAATTGCAGAAGAATCCGGCGAAAAGGCTCTATTTGCATGATCAGTGGCGGAAGACGCGGCGGTTCGAGCGCGATGCCTGCCGCCGATTCGATTGCATCGTCGCCGTGTCGCGTGAGGACGCCGAGCAGATGAAGCGCGAGTACGGGATCGAAAACGTCTTCGATGTGCCGACCGGAGTCGATGTCGAATACTTTCGTCCGAGCG
Organism: Pyrinomonas sp.; assembly: GCF_040289685.1. Classification (NCBI taxonomy): domain Bacteria; kingdom Pseudomonadati; phylum Acidobacteriota; class Blastocatellia; order Blastocatellales; family Pyrinomonadaceae; genus Pyrinomonas; species Pyrinomonas sp. The sequence goes on along the minus strand of NZ_PSLQ01000058.1, from coordinate 5,638 downwards.
GCGAGGTGACGCCCGACCCCTTCGGTTTGGTCTTCACTGGATCGATGGATTGGTTGCCGAACGAGGATGCGATCAAGTTCTTCGTCGCGGAGGTGATGCCGCGCATACGCGAGCGCTTCGCGCAGGTTAGCTTGACCGTCGTTGGAAGAAATCCGTTTCCGAGCTTGCTCGAATTGAGCGCGCGCGACCCTTCGATCATCGTCACGGGGCGCGTGGATGATGTGCGCCCGTATATCGAGCGCGCCGCCGCATACGTGGTTCCGATCCGTATCGGTGGCGGAACGAGATTGAAGATCTACGAAGCGATGGCGATGGAGAAACCCGTCATCTCAACTACCATTGGAGCTGAAGGGTTACCCGTGCGCGATGGCGTCGAGTTGCTTTTAGCTGATGATCCGCAAAGTTTCGCGGACGCGGTGGTGCGCGTGCTCGAAGATCGGGCGATGGCGCGCGAACTCGGCATGAGAGCGGCTAAAACGGTGAGGGAAAATTTCGGCTGGGAGCGCGTCGCCGCACGCTTCGCCGCGATCTGCGAAGAGGCCGCGCGTCTCAAATTCAACGGTGCGCGAGCGCACGAATTTCGAGCTCCAATCGTTTAAGCAAATCGTTTGGCATCGAAGCGGGATGAACGAGAACCCAAACGCGAAGGATTCGCCGAAGACGCTCCTCATCTGTCACGAAGGAGCGGAACTGGATAGAGAAGGCTTGGCGCGCTGGCTCGCTTCGTTCTCCGAACTGGTCGGGATCATCGTGCTGCGCGAGAGGCCGCAGCGAATGTGGCGGCGCATAAAGCGCGAGTTGAAGCGCGTTGGGCCTGTGCGCTTCTTGGATGTGTTGGCTTTTCGCGCGTACTACAAAATCTTCATCTCCGCCCGCGATCGCGCTTGGGAAGAGCGACGCTTGCAGAGCTTGCGCGATCGATATCCGGTCCTCCCGAAAGCTCCGACCCTTGTCACGCACAGCCCTAACTCCTCGGAGGCGGAGCGGTTCATACGCGACCGAGCGCCCGACATCATGATCGCGCGTTGCAAGACACTGCTCAAAGAGAACATCTTCTCCATCCCTCGCCACGGGACTTTCGTCATGCACCCGGGGATTTGTCCGGAATATCGCAATGCCCACGGATGTTTTTGGGCGCTGGCCAATGGCGATGCGGACAAAGTCGGGATGACGCTTCTGCGCATTGACAAAGGCGTGGATACCGGCCCGATCTACGGGTATTACGGATGCGACTACGACGCTGCGCGCGAATCTCACATCGTCATTCAACATCGCGTCGTGTTGGATAACCTGCCAGCGATTCGCGATAGGCTGCTCGAGATTCATCGGGGAGAAGCCATCCCGTTGGATATCCAGGGTCGGGAATCGGCGGCTTGGGGGCAACCTTGGCTGAGCCATTACTTGCGCATCAAGCGCCAAGCGAAGAGAAGGAGCGTTTGAAGTCCGCGAACGCCGGGCTAGGAAGAGCGATCTCGGAGACGGTTTCAGATCGAAATGCGCGCAGTGTCGATCATGTATCACGACGTCCTAGGGGAAGGCGAACCGTTTGACGCAAGCGGCTTCCCCGGGGCCGATGCCGATCTCTACAAAGTGACGCGAGAGGATTTCGAGGCTCATCTCTGTGCGTTGGCGGGCGCGTTGGCCGATGGGGTGACGGATGTTCTACACATAGAGGATCTTCAGCGTGGGGCAGAGCCTGTTCTGTTGACATTCGACGATGGCGGACGCGGTGCATTGTTGGCCGCCGATTTGTTGGAGGAACGCGGCTGGCGCGGCCACTTCCTCGTCGCCACGGATTTCATCGGTCATTCGACATTTCTTAAACGCGGGGAGATACGTTGGCTTCATGAGCGGGGGCACGTCATCGGGTCGCATTCGGCTTCGCATCCATTGCGCATGGCGAGCTTGCCGATGCTCAAGGTGCGCGAGGAATGGAAGCGCAGCGTCGGCGAACTCTCCAGCATCATCGGTGAGCGCGTCCGGGTGGCTTCCATCCCCGGAGGGCAGTATTCGCGGCGCGTCGCCGAAGAGGCTGCGGGTGCAGGCATAGAGTACCTTTTCACGTCGGAGCCGGTCACGCGAACTTGGTCGGTGAATGGTTGCATGGTGTTAGGACGTTACACTGTGCAAAGACGGACTGCGGCTCAAACGGTCGCGCGCATTGCACAAGGGGAGCAACTCCCGCGCTTGAGTCAATACGCGCTTTGGAATCTGAAGAAAGGATTGAAGAGGTTCGGCGGGGATGCGTACCTGCGAATCAGGCAAAAGATCTTGGGGCGGCGGGTGCGATCGGTCCGCAGCGGATGATCGCGCGTGAGGTTCAGCGTGGCGCGGCGATGATCTGAAATTCTCCGGGGATGATAGCGCCCTTTAATTGAAAGGGGACGCCGCTCAGATCGGTTATGTCGTAGGAGTGCTGTGAAAGCGTCTGTTGAACCTCGTGTGCGGCCTTTTCGTTATGGATTTCGCAGCAGATAATCGGGCGTTTGTGGCGGAGGAGTTCGCGCGCTCCGGCGAGCACGCGCCCCTCTTCGCCCTCGACGTCGATCTTGATGAAATCCGGCGCCGGATGATCTTCGATGAACTTGTCCAGCGTCAGCGTTTCGACTTGAATGGTGGGCCACTTGGTGTCGCCATAAGCGATGGCTGAACCATAAGCTACGTCCGTAATGGCGAAGGTCACCAAACGTCCGTCGTCGCTGACGGGCTGGCGAATGACGCTGATGTTTGAAAACCCATTGACGGCGGCTTGCCGCTCGATCTCGGCGGCGGCGTGCGGCGCAGGCTCGAAAGCGTAAACTTGGCGCGCGCGGTGGGCCATCAGCAGCGAGAGATAGCCGATGCTCGCGCCGATGTCGTAACATACGAAGTCGGGTCTGACGAGCCTCGCGATCGCCATTTGGGTGTCGAGTTCATACGTTCCGCTGATGTGAGCGTGGGACGTATGTTCGCCGATGGCTAATCGCAATCCGGCCATCGGTCCCGATTCGATGAAAGCGATCTCCGAATCGGTGCGAGCCAGTAGCGAAAAGATGCGCCGCGTCAGCCGATCCAAATGGCGGTGGCGGTGAACGATCTGTTTGATCGGTGTCGGTGTGTAACGCGCAACGGTGAGCGCGATGGAACGAATCATCTTTCTCCTCTGCAAGAAAGCTAGCCTCTGGGGAAAGAGAACCGTCGAAGATTCTAATCTCATCCGCTCGGTTTTGTACAGACTTTTGGTTAAAGGGGATCGATAAATGAGACTAAGCGTTTTTGGGCTCGGTTACGTCGGTTGTGTCTCGGCAGCGTGCTTCGCTAAGGAAGGGCATGAGGTCGTAGGCGTCGATGTCAATCCGACCAAAGTCGAAATCATCAACAGCGGTCGCAGCCCCATCGTCGAACCCGGAATGGAAGAGCTGCTCGCCGAAGTGGTCGCTGCCGGGCGCTTGCGCGCGACGACGGAAGCGAAAGAAGCGATCGGAAATTCCGACGTTTCGCTCGTCTGCGTCGGAACGCCGAGCGCCGCAAACGGCAGTTTGAACCTCGCTTTCGTGAAGCGCGTGTGCGAGGAGATCGGAAGCGCGCTCGAAAACAAGTCGCGTCCGCACACGGTCGTCATTCGCAGCACGATGTTGCCGGGAACGATCGAAGGCGTGGTCGTCCCGACCTTGGAGATCTATTCGGGCAAGAAGGTCGGACGCGACATCGGCGTTTGCATTAATCCGGAGTTCTTGCGCGAAGGTTCGTCGCTCAAAGATTTCTACTCGCCGCCTTTCACATTGATCGGAGCGGACGATGAAGAAGTGGCGCGCGTGATCAGTCGCCTTTACGCGCGCATCGAAGCGCCGCTGTTCGTCACGAGCATCAAATCAGCGGAGATGGTCAAGTACGCCTGCAACTGCTTTCACGCGCTCAAGGTGAGTTTCGCCAACGAGATCGGCAACATCTGCAAAGCGCTTGGCATCGATAGCCATGAGGTGATGGGGATCTTCTGCCAAGATACGAAACTCAATCTTTCGCCTTACTACTTGAAGCCGGGCTTCGCTTTCGGCGGTTCGTGTTTGCCGAAGGATCTGCGCGCGATCATGTACAAGGCCAAAGAGTTAGATGTCGATGCGCCGGTCTTATCGGCCATTCTGCCGAGCAACCGTTTGCAGGTCGAACGCGCTGTCGAGATGGTCTTGCGGACCGGCAAAAAGCGCGTCGGCATACTCGGCATGAGCTTCAAAGCCGGCACGGACGATCTTCGGGAATCGCCCATGGTCGCTCTGATCGAAACGCTCATCGGCAAGGGGTTGCAACTTGCGATCTACGACAAAGATGTATCGCTGGCACGGCTTTTCGGGGCGAATAAAGAGTACATTGAGCGCGAGATCCCGCACATCTCGAAGCTCATGCGCAGCGATTTGAAAGAAGTGATCGACGAAGCCGAGGTCATCGTCGTCGGCAACCGTTCGCTGGAATTTCGTGAAGTCGAAAGGTTACGGCGTGACGGACAGAAAGTCATTGATCTGGTCCGGCTCTTCGAAGAGAAGAAGTCGCGCGATTGGTATGAGGGGATCTGTTGGTAGCCGTCGGCGATTCGCGAAAGGAACGTGATGGCGATATGTCATCGGCTTTGTGGCGATGGTTGATACCGATTGCTAATCGCAGTAAAAGCGCGATGCTGATCTTCGCCGCGCTCGCGTTCATCTGGTTCATCGCGTGGGCGATGGCTCGATCGCTGATCGTGCGCGATGACCCTTTACCATCTGATGCGATGGTCGTTTTGGCCGGTTCCGCCGCCTACGATGAGCGCGCGAAGCACGCCGCTCAACTGTTTCACGCCGGATACGCCCCGATCGTGCTTTTGACCGATGACGGGCAGCGCGGAGGATGGTCCAGCAAAGAGCAGCGAAACCCCTTTTTCGTTGAGCGCGCGCGCGAATCTTTGCATCGCGCAGGGGTGCCTGAGGAGCGAATCGAAGTTCTGCCGCAAAGAGTGTCGAGCACGTATGAAGAAGCGATGTTGTTGCGCGATCGCGCGATGGAACGCAAGATGCGATCGCTTCTCGTCGTCACCTCGGCTTATCATACGAGGCGCGCGCGCTGGATCTTCAATCGGGTCTTTGCTGCTTGCGGAACGCGCGCGACCATCGTGTCATCTGCGAAGCCTTCGCCATCGCCGCTCGTTTGGTGGGCCAGCCTGCGAGGTTGGCGCGCCGTCGCAGCGGAGTACGTGAAGATCATTTACTACTGCTGGCAGTATGGAAGATAACTTACGAATTTTCGAAGCGACGTTTCGACTGCAGTCCGCAGCTCGTTTAGCTTTTCGATGGCTTTCCTCGTGAAACGAAAATTTAAGCTGCGCATGGGTGGTTGCCGGAGCGAAATGGGTGGTAAACTCTCATGAGACTCGATTGGAGCAAAATTATGAGAACTTCGGTGATCTTGTTCGCGACCGCGCTGATCGCTCTCGGCCTATTTGGAACGGAATGGCAAGAACGCCTGCGGCGCGTCACGACGCAGAAAGAGGTCCCGAAAGAAACTAACAATCAAAGACTGCCGAAAACGATCACCGTAAAACTTGGGGAGAGTTTACAAAAAGCGATCGATAGTGCCCGTTATGGAGACGAGATCATCGTCGAAGCTGGCGCGTCTTTTCAAGGCCCGATCA
>NZ_PSLQ01000127.1:0-2687 GCF_040289685.1 Pyrinomonas sp. | reverse complement strand
ACATGTGCATAGCTGAATATGGCGCCGGATGTGCTGGGCTGAACCGGTTCAGGGTTGCACTGGGCGGTGTCGGGCCAGGATGTCCTTGATCTCCCCCGGACTCTTCGCCACTGCCGCCCGCCAGTGCCCGAACCCGCCGTGGCCATTGACGGCCTCGATCCATTCGTCCAGAGAGCGGCGTTTCGCTTTGTCTTGCTCGGTGTCCTGACCCTTAGTTTCCAGCACGAGCATCTCGCCGTTGGCCAGCCGCACTAGAAAGTCTGGCCGGTACTTGCGCACGACGCCACGGTAGATGTAGAGAATTTCGAAACCCAGGTGGTCGTTCTTCACCCAGGCCGCCACCGCCCCGCTGGTATCGAGCACGTAGGCGTCGGAGGCTTCCCAAGTACTGTCGTACACGCAGAAATTGATGTGGGATTTTTTCGTCCTCTCGCAGGGCTTACCCGTGTACCAGGTGCGCATCTCGGCCGTTGAGCGGATGGGGTGATCGCGGTCGAAGACAGGCATCCGGCGCTCGGTGTTCTCCTGCCTCACGGCTTCCAAAACATGCTGCACCACCCGCGACATGTTCAGGGTGATGACCAGCCGGCGACGAAGCTCGTCCTGGTAGAAAAGTGGCGGAGAGATAGTAATTCGATCGGAGCGCATGAACTGCTCGACGATCCGCACCAGCTGCGCCAGCAGGATCTCGCGGCTGCCCCGCCAGGCGGGCTTCATCTGGTCGAACACATCCCGCGCCGTCTCAAAGATGAGGCGCTGGGTGCGAAACTCCCGCGCCAGCCGCTCCAGCTCGATGCGATTGATCTTGGTGGCATCCGGCTTGCCTTCGAGGATGGGTGCAAGCTCGGCGACCTGCGCCGTCTCTGCGGCGTCTAGTTCCAGGATGGGCACCTTCGACCAGTTCAGCATCAGCGTGGGCTGGAAGACGTGGTCAATGCGCACGATGTTGGGCCAGCGAATCTCGAACTGCGCCTTGGCCGGGTCGGGTTCGACCGCCGTCTTGGGGGCCGGGGGCGGCGGCGGGCCGTCTTGGCCCCCCTCGTGCGGCAGAAAGGTGAACGGCACGCCGAAGATGTTCACGTACTCCGGCTCGAAGAGTCCGGTCGCCGGGTTTACCTCGTAGGACGTGCGCCGCAGGCCGCGCCCGACGACTTGTTCACACAGCAGTTGTGACGTAAATGCGCGCAGCCCCATGATGTGGGTCACCGTCTTCGCGTCCCAACCCTCGGAGAGCATGCCGACCGAGATGACCTTCTGGATCTTCTCGCCAGGCTGACCCACTTTGCCGACCGTATCCACGATTCGGCGCAGCAGTTCCGCCTGCTCGGCTTTGGTCAACTTGCGCGCCACCGGGGCCTCGGCTTCGCCTTCTGCCTCGCCGTCCTCTTCCGGCGCCTCCACCGCGGCGGCCGGCTCTTCCCGCGCCTCGGCTTCGTCCAGCACCTTCGAGTCAATCTGCAGCACGCGCTCGGGGTCGCACAGCTCGTCGATGTGGATGCGCTTGGTGTCGAAGGCATGCTTGACCCGAGCTGCGGTCTCGGTGCGATTGCAGACGGTGATCATCACCGGTGGCGTCGGCAGGCCCGCGTCGCGCCACGCCTTCCACGCCTCGCGCCAGTCGTAGCCGAGCAGATAGTAGGCGTTGAGCACCAGGTCGGGCAAGGGCTCTTCGGGATTGGCCCTGCGGTTCAGGTCGTCCTTGACCTCCGAATCGTTGTAGATGTGGTACAGCCGCGACTTGTAGGTCCTGGCATCCGGCACCGCGTCGTCGCGCACCACCACCCGCGGGGTCTTGACCAGGCCCGACTCGATGGCGTCGTTCAGGCCAAAATCGCTCGCGATCCAGCCAAACAGCGCCTCCTCACTGCTCTTACGGCCCGATGGCGCAAAGGGCGTGGCCGAGAAGTCGTAGCACTTCAGGATGCCCCGGGAACGGTGGAGCCGGTCGAGCCCGCCAACCCAAATCGTGGCTTCCTCTCGTTCTTCACGGCTATACTTGCTCGCCGCCTCAGGGCTCACCCGCCAGGCGTGGTGCGCCTCGTCGTTGATGACCAGGATGTTGCGGGCGTTCGCCATCTCGCCCAGCACCTCGCGGGTGTAGGCTTCGTCGCTCTTGGCCCCGCGCTTGTCCACGCTCTTGCGTTTTTGGATCTGCTCCTCGCTCTCCCAGGCCAGCGCGTGCCAGTTGCGTACCAGCACCCTGCCCTGGCGCAGCTTGTCGAGCAGGCTCGAGGGCACGATATCGAAGGCTTCAAAGTAGTTGCCCGCGCCTGCCGGCTCCAGCACCGCTAGGCGGCTCTTGACCGTCAGCCCCGGGGCGATGACCAGCACGTTCTTCGAAAAGCGTGCGTCCTGCGGGTTGGCCACCTTGTTGAGGATATGCCAGGCGATCACCATCGCCATGACGATGGTCTTGCCGGTACCGGTGGCCATCTTGCAGCACTGCCGCTCAAAGTCGCCGCCGTCGCCGGGGATCTCGATACCGACGCGCTCCGCCGCGGGCGCCTCGGTGAGCCAGATGAGCGTCTCCACCGCCTCCAACTGGCAGAAGAAGAAGCGCTGGTCACGCTCCGGATCCCGCCAGTGCTCCAGTAGCCGCTTGGTGATGCTGGTGACGCCGGGGTAGCCGGCCTCTCGCCACGCCTTTACCCGGGGGCGGATTTGGTTGACCAGGGGGATCTCGACGA
>NZ_PSLQ01000057.1:0-23144 GCF_040289685.1 Pyrinomonas sp. | reverse complement strand
TCCAAGGGGGAGCGCGCTGAGAGCTTGCGCTGGACGTCTTTTGTCAGATACCCGAATGAAGTTCCCGTTGGCCAACGTCGAAACAGACCACAGCGATGGAGAAGAGCGCCTTTCGCGCTAGCTCAGGGCGAAGTTCTCGTGCGGCTTCGAGCGTTTGCGACGAACGAGCCCTTTGCGGAAGGATCGCGCTTGGTCGCTTGCGCTGGTCGCCGGTGCCGTGATAGAAGTTTGCTTTAAGTTCGTCGCTCTTTCTTCCGTTCGAGCCTTTTCCGTAACCGTTCAGAGAGGGTTGGTTGCGTAGCAGTCCGCGTGCCGATGAAACGGGAGGCTCTCTGAAAGAGCTGCGAAAACAGTCCGAAGTTTTTCGGGAAGCTTTTTCCTAGATTCCCTCTTTTTGTGCCACGCGTCCGACTCGGAACGTTTGAAACCTGCCGCTCGGTTGTCCGTGCGGCGAGGGCGCGCCTAGTTCGCGAGGTTTTCAAGGTGAATCCGCAATCTTCATTTTGCGAGGAGTCAAGTATGTCTAAGTTCCTAAGTTTCTGCCTGCTGTCGCTTTCATTGGTGCTAGCGGCGATTTCAGTCGCCGCCCAGTCAACCACCGACGGGGCTATTGGCGGCATCGTTAAAGATCCGCAAGGGGCGGTCGTGCCCAACGCCGCCGTCACGGTGCGCAACGAAGGGACGAACAAGGAGACATCGGGCACAACCGATAGCGAAGGTCGTTTCCGCATCGTCCAATTGCAACCGGGCAGCTACACGGTGACAGTCACAGCGCCGGGCTTCGCCCCGTACACGCAATCGAACGTCGTCGTCGAGGTCGGTCGCGTCACCAACGTCAACGTTGATTTAAGCGTTGGCGGGACGCAAGCGACGGTCGAAGTGACCGCCGAAGCCCCGGTGATCAATACGACGCAACAAGACTTTTCGACCAACATCAACCAAATCTTCGTCGACAATTTGCCGACCAACGGGCGTCGCTGGTCGAACCTCGTGATACTTACTCCGGGAACCACGCCCGATGGGCAATTCGGGTTGGTCAGCTTTCGTGGCATCTCGGGGTTGTTGAACAACAACACGGTCGATGGCGGCGACAACAATCAAGCTTTCTTCTCGGAAGAGCGTGGACGCACGCGCATTCCGTATGCCATAAGCCAGTCTTCAATCCGCGAGTTTCAGGTCAATACGTCGAACTACTCGGCTGAGTATGGACGCTCAGCAGGCGGCGTGGTCAACGCGGTGACCAAGAGCGGAACCAACGAATTTCACGGCGATCTCTTCTACTACCTGCGCGACAACCGTTTCGGCGCGCGCAATCCGCAAAGCTTCCAAAACATCTTGCAGCCTGATGGGACGATCACGCGCGTGCCGCTCAAACCAAAGGACAAGCGTCAGCAATTCGGTGGCTCTCTCGGCGGACGGATCGTTAAAGATCGCCTCTTCTTTTTCTTCACTTACGATGGTTCGCGACGCAATTTCCCCGCTTTGGCGGCGACTTTTCTCCCTAACTACTTGAATACGGTTGACCGCCCAACGTTGCGTTCGCGCGGGCTGACCGATGCGCAGATCGATAGGGCGATTTCGTTCATCGCCAGTTTGACGGGCGAAGTCCCGCGTCGCCAGGACCAGTACATCATCTTCCCCAAGATCGATTGGAAGATCAACGATAATCACACCTTCACGGCAACATACAATCGGTTGCGCGCCGAAGCTCCGGCGGGAATTCAGACGCCAGCGATCGTCAGTCGCGGCATCGCTAGTTTCGGCGACGATTTCGTCCACTTGGACTTTACGAACTTACGTTTGAATTCGACCCTTTCGCCCACAGTGCTCAACGAGGCGCGTTTTCAATACGGAAGGGATTTCGAATTCCAGCGCGCACAGCAGCCTGCCCCCGGTGAACCGCGAACCGGACCGGGCGGGTTCCCACCGCAAGTGGCGCTCAGCAACGGCATCACCTTCGGCAAGCCGAACTTCTTGGAACGGCGCGCCTATCCCGACGAAAGACGCCTCCAGTTCGCTGACACCGTGACGATCACGCGCGGTCGGCATACGCTCAAGTTCGGCGGCGACGTCAATCGCGTTAAAGACATCCTCGACAACTTGTTCAACGAAGGAGGCGCTTACAGTTACAACAACATCAACGACTTCATCATCGATTACACCAACAGTTTGACGCCTATCCCCAACGTGCGTTGCGTGAGAAGCACACGTCTCGCCGGGCGTTGTTACACCGGCAATTTCAATCAGGGCTTCGGCCCAACGCGCTTTGAATTCGTCACCTATGACTACAACTTCTTCGTGCAGGATGATTTTCGCGTCACGCCGCGGCTGACCGTCAATCTCGGTTTGCGTTACGAATACGAGCAACTGCCTGATCCGCAGATCCCGAACCCGCTCGTGCCGCAAACGGGACAGTTCCCATCGGACAAGAACAACTTCGGACCGCGATTCGGCTTCGCCTATGATTTAACCGGCGACGGCAAAACGAGCCTGCGCGGCGGTTATGGGATCTATTACGGGCGCATCATCAACTCGACGATCTCTAACGCGATCACCAACACCGGCGCGCCCGGAAGTCAGTTCCAAGCGAGTATCAGTCCGAGCGCTCCAAACGCTCCCATCTACCCGAACGTTCTGCCATCGGCGACCGCGAGCGGGACGCCGAACATCGTCGTCTTTTCGCCGTTTATGGCCAACCCGCAGATACATCAGGCCGACCTTGTCTTGGAGCGCGAAGTGGCCCGCAATACGGCGGTCTCCGTTTCGTATCTGATGAGCTTGGGGCGGCGCTTGCCGACCTTTGTTGATACGAACTTCGTCTATCCGACGCAAAGCAGGACCTTTACCGTAGTCGGCGGCGATCTCGACGGGCAGCGCTTCACGATCCCGTTTATCACCACTCGACGTGACACGCGCTTTGCTGCCATCACGGAAATTCGAAGCGCTATCAGGTCGGAGTACAACGCGCTCGTCTTGCAAGCCAATCGTCGTTACACTGACGGCTTGCAGTTTCAGGTGAGTTATACGCTCTCGCGGGCGACCGATACGGGGCAAACCTCAACGACCTTCACGACGACCAACGTTCCCTTCAATCCCTTCGACTTGAGTTCAGAGGCCGGATACTCCAACTTTGACCGTCGGCACAAATTCACAGCCAGCGCCGTTTGGACTCCGACCTTCTTCAGCGAAACGGGGAACGCCCTCGGTCGCGCCATCTTCAATGGTTTCACCTTTGCACCGGTGGTCACGATTTTCTCCGGTTTGCCCTACACGGCTCAAGCCGATGTGAACCTGAGCGGTTCAAGCGGTGGCGGAAGCCGCGTGCCATTCATCACGCGCAACATCTTCCGCTCCCCAGCGCAAGCGACAGTTGACTTGCGCGTCTCGCGCCGCTTCCGCTTCGGAGAGAAAACCGCTCTGGAGTTCCTCGCGGAAGCTTTCAACCTGTTCAATCGCGTGAACGTGACGAGCGTCAATGACACGCTCTACAACCTAGACTCCAGTGATCCGAACAATTTGCGGCTCGTCGCTCAACCGAGTTTCGGACAGCCGGGGAGCACGGGATTGAACAATTCGTTCTTCTTCCGCGAACGACAAGTGCAACTATCCGTGCGCTTCAAATTCTAGTGCGGGGTGGAAGATATGGTTCGAGGCGCAAGCTTGCCGAGCTTGCGCCTCGAATTTCTCCCGAAGAGTATTTCACAGCGGAAAAATTGTGGGCCGCATGATCGCCGCACGATCTTCCGGCATGTACTGAATCCGCCCGATGTGATTTGCTTTGTTACGTGAAGACTCGAAGGGATTCGCAAATGATGGCGAGAAGCGCTGATAAATGATAAAAGTATCTGGCACGAGGCTTGCTCCAACCAACGATCGCACGACGATGCTCGCTCTAAAAGGCGACGGCATCGAGTGCGATTCCTAGCAAGAAGGGAGAAAAGGGTCATGGGTATTCCGAACAAGGACGAGATTCAAGGGAAGTGGGAGCAAGCCAAAGGCGCAGTGAAAGATAAGTTGGGCGAAGCGACGGGCAACCGCCAATTGGAAGAAGAAGGTGAGGCGGAACACGCCGAAGGCGAAGCGAGAGAGGGCGTCGGCGAAGCGAGGCGCAAGGTAGGAGAAGCGATCAAAGACTTCGGCGACAAGATCGGCAGATGATAAGCTTTTCGTCCCAAGGGATCTGAGGATCGCTGCTGCCTCAGAGCTTCCAAAAAGATCCTTCGACGATTCTGAATCATACAAGAAAAGATGGGGGAGCTGATCAGCTCCCCCATCTCTCATGAACAACGCTCAAGATGCTCCGCGATTTCGCGCTCTTCGGGTCAGCTCTTCCTGTGTTGGTCCTTACTTGACATCCTCCCCACAACTCGTAGCTGGGTGATTCCCGGAGGTGACCCGAGCGTGTGCGCGCTTCACTGGGTGCTGCCCAGCACAGCCGTACCAGCTTTGACGCTCCCTCCACGCGCAGTCACGGCCTGCCCAGCCGCCGATCAAGTGCTCATCAGATTTTGCAGAAGGAGGCAAAGTAGCGCTCCTCCCGCAGACTTCAGACAGGGGCAGCAAGCGCTGCCGTGATCTGATGAATTCATGCAAGTGGGGAAAGACTTTTGGAGACGACAACGCATTGGCCTTTTGGTCTTTCAGCTAACGGTCGCTACTGATGTGTTGCAGTCGAAGCCGCTCGTCTTTTCAAAGCGGACGACGCCAACGTTCTTTGGGGCGGTCAAGGAGGCGATCAACACCACGCCTTAAGAAATCTTTCGCCGTCTTTTCGCGTCCCTCTTCAGACGCTTGCGCGGGAGCGCCTTTGCGAAGACGCACCTCTTCATCCGGAGGCAGTCCAAGACCTTCTTCGTGACCCCTCAAGCGAGAGTTTCGTTGGCTCTCGACCCACCGACGGAAGTCCTCGAGGTTCTTCTTCATGCGCGAAAAGATCTCGTCGGCGGCGGCCATTAGTTCTTCTGGCGCATCGTAGCTGAAAAAGAGGCGCAGACGCGTCTTGCGCGCTTCCTCTTCGCGGAAGATGGCCTCGCACTCGATGTAAACGTCGCCGCGAAAAGAGCGCCAGAAAATGCGCTTGTCCGGTTCGAATTTTTCGGTAACGCTCTCCCAAACCAAGCGTTCGCCGTTGCGAAGGAGGATGATCCATCGCGCCGTGCCACGTCCTGAACGACGGACTTCGACCACATCGCGAAACCATCTCGGAACCGATTCGAAGTCAGCCCAAGCATCGAAGACGATCTCGATAGGTGACCCGATCTCTATGTCGTGTTCAAAGGCGCGCATCTTATGATCTCCTTTTAGCAGCACTTTGATGGTCGTCGAGCTAAGGGGGATGGCGTAACTCCTCCCCGATTAACGACCGATGTCCAATCTGGCTTCCCGGAGCGTTCCCGAGCCTATGGCCCATCAACGGCCGATGTTCAACTTGGCCTCCTGAACTTTTCCTGAAACCATCCTCTCGCGTGCAAATAGTTACTCTTGCCTGACGTGCTCTGCACCTAGGTCTTCGAAAAGCTTTTCGAGTTTATCCGCCTCTTCATCGGTTTGGGCTTCGACTCCGAGCAGTATGCCACCCTCACGCAATCCTGCATCGTAAACCTTTGCGCGGTGTTCAGGAATGCCAGCGCCGATCAAGGCTCCGATCAATCCACCTGCCGCGCCGCCCGCTCCGGCTCCCGCGAGGGCTGCCGCTAGTGGCCCAGCGACGACGATGCCTAAGCCCGGGATGGCGAGCGATGTCCCCACGGCAGCGATGGCCGCTAGAATAGCGCCGAGCGTGCCGCCAACCGCACCACCGATGCCTGCGCCCTCGGCGGCATGCGTCCCTGTTTCGATAGCGAACTCTTTGTTCTTAGTCGAATCGGACATCAGAACGCTGATGTCATCGCGTGTGTAGCCGTGTTCGACGAGCATGTTGACAGCCGCTTCCGCTGCCGTGCGCGATTTGAATAATCCTGTGACGAGCTTTGCCATGCTGCTTGGCCTCCTCTAGATTTGTCTTTCTCTTCGAAAGAGCAACTCTCGTGCCGAGCCTCTTCGCGCCATCAAACCGGCTTGAGCGCGCTCTTTCTCAATGCTTGCAAAATGAAGCGAGAGGTTTGCTCGTCACCTTCGCTGTACCAAAAGTGAACGGCCCGCTGTTTCAAGTAGGACCTTCACCTCGTCTCAGGCAGCGACGTTGAAAACCTTTGGATTCGAGCGCGTTTCAAGTAGCGCTTTCGCCTCGTCTCAGGCAGCAACCGTCTTCTTCGCTCGTTTGTGGTAATCTCCCTACGAGGGAGGAAAAAAGAGGGGCGAGCATCAAAGCTGTGGTCCTTGACGTTGATGGGACTTTGATCTATTCGGTGGACCTACATGCCGAAAGCCTTCAAGGAGTTCGGACGCGAAGTGCTGGTAGCGAAGATCAGGGAGCAGATGGGCAAAGGCAGCGATCAATTGTTGCCGTACTTCTTCTCGACAGAGGAGTTGGACCAGCTCGGCGATGAGCTGGAGAAAAGGCGAGGCGAAATCTTCAAAAAGAAGTATCTTCCGCAGGCGCGGGCTTTCCCAGTGGTGCGCGAACTCCTGCGAGCGAATCATATGCGATGGCAAACGCATTGTGCTTGCTTCTTCGGCCAAGGAAGATGCGCTGGTGAGCTACAAGCGCATCGCGGGGATCGAAGACCTCGTGCGAGAGGAGACGGCTGCTGGCGATGCCGAAAGATCGAAGCCGCATCCGGACATCTTCGAAGCTGCGCTGAGGCGTTTAGGGTGCGTTGCGCCGCATGAGGCGATCGTCGTCGGCGATACCCCTTACGACGCGGAAGCCGCAAACGAAGTTGGCCTGCGAACCATCGGTTTGTTATCGGGCGGTTGGTCCGCAGAAGAGTTGCATGCAGCGGGTTGCATCGCCACTTATTGCACCGCAGCCGATCTGCTCGCGCGTTACGATGAACCACCGCTTGTCGAGCTTTGACGAGCGCTTCGACTGCCCAGTTCGATGAACTCGTGCGCGTCGGTCCCGTGTCGTCGTTAAACGACGCGCTCTTTCACGCTGCAAAAGTTCATTTCGAAAGCGTGAGGGCTTGGCGATAGACCTTTTCCGTCTCTTCAACCATGCGTTCCAAAGAGAACCGTTGGCGGACGACGCCAAGAGCTTGTCGACGCAAGCGCTCGCGTTCTTCTCGATCACCGAGCAGGCGAAGAATGGTTTCGGCCAGAGAGCGCGCGTCGCCGATGGGGACGAGTCGTCCTGTTTCGCCGTCTTCGATGATCTCACACGCGCCTGCGGAGCGCGTTGCTACGACGGGCACGCCGCTCGCCATCGCTTCGATGATCGCAAGACCGAACCCTTCGGAACGCGAAGCGGAAACGAAAAGATCAAGCTCCACGAGCAAACGGGTCGCGTCATCAATCCTCCCCACGAGATGGATTCTCTCGCTGAGGCCGAGTCTGCGAATGAGCCTTTCAAGTTGCGCGCGCATATCTTTTGCAGGCGACTCATCTTCACCAGCGATGATGAAGTCAACGTCGTCGCGTTTGGCGGCGATCAGCGAGGCAGCGCGGATAAAATCTTCGTGCCCCTTGACCGGCGCGAGGTTGCCGATGGTGCCGACCAACAGGCGGTCCTTGACGCTCAGACGCGCGATCGCTTCGAACTTCTTCAGGTCGATGCCGTTCGGCACGCACACGATCTTCGATGGATCGAGGATCGCGCTTAGGCTTTCGCCCACCGCTCGCGACACTGCGATGGCGTAAGCGACACGACGCAAGACCAAGCGGTGAAGAGGTTTAAGAGGGAACAAAACGTGTCGCGTGATCACGAGTTGCGCATGAGCCGCACGCCCAACGGCAAACGCAGCCAACGGGTAGTCGCGCGCTAGATGGGCATGGACGACCTCGATCTCGCGCTCGCGTATGATGCGCGCAAGCTTCAGCGCGCTGCTGATATCTAGCGAATTGCGCAACGGAAGCGTCATGATCCTCTCTTGCGGCAGCGCGTATAGTTCGGTGACCAGGGGAGAGTTGTGGCGCAACGCGGCGTGAACCGCATGGCCGCGCTGCGCAAGAGCGTTGGCCAAATCGGCCAAGTGCTTTTCGCCGCCGCCGATGCTGGTGGCTGAACTTATCTGGAGTATCCTCAACGCTCTCCTTCCGATGGTAACGTAGCAACCGCGCAGCGCAAAAGCAAACTTCGCGGGAAGTGGCGCGCGCTTTTGTGTGACTTTCGGTCGCGACCGAAAGTAAAATGCTCCTCTCCGAGGAGAAGAGAGATGGCCTTTGTGAAGTCGCGCGACACGCAGATCGGTTACGATGATGTCGGAGACGGACTGCCCGTCGTCTTGCTTCACGCCTTCCCGCTCAACCGCGCGATGTGGCACGAGCAAATTGCGGCCCTCAGTTCCCGGTGGAGGTTCATCGCTCCAGACCACAGAGGGTTCGGCGAATCGAGCGTCGCGCCGTCAGCGACCATGGAAGAGATGGCACAAGATGTCGCCGCACTGCTCGATGAGCTGCAAATCGAACAGGCTGTGATCGGCGGTCTTTCAATGGGCGGTTACGTCTCTTTCGCCTTCTATCGTCAATTTCCGCAACGTGTGCGCGCTCTCATCCTTGCTGACACGCGGGCCGAAGCCGACACGGAAGAAGCGCGGCGCAATCGAGAGCGCATGGCCGAGCGCGCATTGCGGGAAGGGGCTGAGGCGATCGCGGAAGAGATGATCCCAAAGCTCGTCGCCGCGCGCACTTTGAACGAACGTCCGGAAATAAGAGAGCGCTTGCGCTTGATGATCGTGCGCAACGATCCGGCTGGGATCGCCGCTGCGCAACGCGGCATGGCTGTACGCCGCGACCAGACCGATCTTCTCGCGCGGATCGAAGTCCCGACGCTCATCATCGTCGGGTGCGAAGATCAATTGACGCCGCCCGAACTATCCGAAGCGATGCACCAGCGGATACGCGGTTCGCATCTTGTGGCCATCGAGGGAGCCGGTCACGTTTCAAACATCGAGCGCCCACAGGATTTCAACCGCGCGCTCGAAAGTTTCCTTCAGAGGATCGAGCCGAAACGTTAAGGGGCAGGGTGTAGAGGCGCGCCGGATCAGGGCATGGAAACAATGACTTATAGCAAGCGCGGCCTGTCCGCTCTCCTTCGACGAGAGAACGATCACAAACGACGATGAGGAGTCGAAAGGATTGCGCGGCGAAGAAGCGGCGAAGAAACAGTGCCTTTGCTTGCGCTTCGGGCAGATCACAAACGACGATGAGGAGTTGAAGGGATTGCGAGAACCTTGGAAGTTTTGCATCGAAGAGCGCGTTCGATGGGGCGACGTCGATGCAGCGCGCATAATCTTCTATGGGGCGTACATACGCTTCTTTGAGTTCGCCGAGACGGAACTTTTTCGCGCCGTCGGGTTGCCATACAGCCGCTTGTTTGACCAACTAGATATATGGCTCCCGCGCGTTCATCTCGAATGCGACTTTCATCGCGCCGCGCAACTCGATGATCTGCTGGAAGTGGCGGTTTATGTCGGTCATTTCGGTCGCAAGTCGTTGCGGTTGGATTTCGAAGTGCGGCGCGAAGGCGAAGAGCCATTGATCGCCACGGCCCACTTCGTGCTCGTCGCCGTCCGTCGTGATACGATGAAGAGCGTCGTGTTGCCAGAGGAACTCAAACGGCGCTTGGCGCGTTACGCCCATCCATCGACGCTGACTTCGGAGCTTGAATCCATGGCCATTGAATGAAGGGCGGCCTCCATTGCGATCGAGAGAGAGCTGTCTCTTCGATCTCGTCAGCGAAGTTAGGCGCACTGGGTCGGACGAAAGGCAGCACCCATCGCGATCAGAAGCGCGGAGGTTCACGCCCTCTTTCAGCAACTGCGACCGAAAGGCTTCAGCGGCAGCGACTTATCTGTGCCGCTCGGCTTGGGACTTCGTCTTAAGCGTTGGTCGCTGTGCAAAGACGCAAGGTCTAAAGGGCGCGCGCCGCATGCGCGGTAGTCCGGAAAGGTTTTGAACAGACTGGTGCCCTCGGTAGGATTCGAACCTACAACCAACGGATTATGAGTCCGCTGCTCTGACCGATTGAGCTACGAGGGCAGGCAGGTTTTGACACTCCCACGGCGCGCAGCTCGTGGAATTCTTGGTTCGACGGTTCGACTCATGCCGACACTTGCCCAAGCTCACCGGGCGTGTCCCGCCCTGTGTTTGGTTTGCGATAGGTTCGCATTCATCCCGACCGCTGAAGGGGTGGGCTTTCTGCGAACGTTTTTGTAAATTCGTCGTTGACGCCGCGCGGAACGTCGAAAGATTTGGCTCGCTTCCCGTTCCGCAGCAGCATTCTAGCAGAACGAATCGAGAACGGACAAACCTCACGTAAGAGCGCGCGCGTCAAAACGCCGACGGACCGCGATTAGCATCGCGATCAAGATTGCGAAGATTGACGGCTCCCCTCATTGCTTTCGCCAAGTAGCGCAATCGAAGTCTTTGCGGCGTTCTAAGTCAACCACCTCGCGGCGCGCAGCCAAGGGCCCCAGACGCTAAGTATGGTTGGTGGGCTGGCGCATTGCGTTTGCTGAATGAAGAGGACCTAAGTATGGTTGGTGGGCTGGCGCATTGCGTTTGCTGAATGAAGAGGACAAGGAGTCTGTCCGTTCGGCAGTGTATAGCACGGTGTGCGGCGAGACCCATGGCTGCAGTGTCAACGCCGCAAGAAATGTGTTTCGAGCAGTTTTGCGTTTTCTAAAATGTGTCCGCCTGAACTGAGGCGAACCGTGGGACGCAAAGGCATAGCTTGGTGCCGCAAGGCCGCAACCGCCGATCGCGGTGGTGCTCTAAAGGCACCCGCAGCTCAAGGGCCGTGTGGAGCGTCAATTCAGGATCATGATCTGAGAGCGGATGTCGATCAGATGCCAGCGTAGGTAGCTGGTCACTGTCTCGTTGGCGTAGATGCGGACGAAGCCCGTTTGCAAGTAGAGCTTATCGGGCTGGGGCCATTCAAGTCTGATGATCGGATTGAAGGAGAGGGGCGTTTCAGCAGGCGATTGTTCCGGAGAAGGGGACGATGCCGGATGAGCGACGTTCTGTTTAGCGGTTTGCGTGTTGCCATTCGGCGAAGGTTGAGACGAGGCGTGTTCGCTTTGGGGCGCGCCAAGCCGTTCGGCGTCGTAACGCGCTGAGGCTTCAAGCAGCGCTTCACGCAGCGGAATGCTCGCCTGCGTCGGGTTCGATGAAGCCGCATCGTAGATCATCACCTCCGTGTCAAACGCCGTCGCTACCTTGGATGCATCGGGCGACCAGATGGGTAGAACGTCGGTCAGCCGATCGTCCAAAAGTCGCTCCTGGCCATCGAGGGTGAGCAGGCGCGGCCTGCCGGCGGTCGGTCTTCCTTCGGCCATGCGTGCGTCTAACTCGAACTCTTTGCAAGCGAGCGCGGCGATGGCGTGACCATCAGGTGCCCATGCGAGATGAAAATAGATGAGGCCTTCCCGCGTCGTGAGCGGGCGCAAAGCGAATCCATCGCGGTCGCAAACGTAGATCTGCTCAGTTGAGAAGGTGGGCACCGATGGAATGAGCGGCGCTACCGTTGCGGATGGTTCCAGCGGCGTTGGAGATTCGAGCGGCGCGGGCTGTTGGGGGGCCTCGATTGGTTGATTGGTCGGGTAGCGTTTGCCAATGAAAGCGATCATTTGCCCATCGGGCGACCAAGCGACCGATTGCGGAAAAGCCCCGACGAGATCGAGCGGGAGGATGTTGCGCAGAAAGCGACCGTCGGTCGAATAGAGATCGAGGCGAAAGGCCCCTTCGGGCGTTTCGCGCGTTGCATAAACAGCCAGTACGCGTTGGCCATCTGGCGAGATCACGGTGCGAAGCAGCGCTTCTTCGGCGCGACGGGTTTCGAAATCGACTTGAACGGCTTTGTGCTTCTCGTCGGCGGCGGTTTCGAACTCAGGGAGCGGCTCGACGTCTGGCGTGAAACGATAAGCGAGTTTGTCTGCCGGCACGTCGCGCAAGGACTTCGGGAGCGCGTGACGCGCGTCCCCTCCCGGCTCCAGAGCACATCCGCCGAGCAGGAAGATCAAACAGGCGAGAGCCGCCGCTATTCGGCAGGTCAATTTTCTGGCGCCACCCCTTGTCGTTCTTTTCCCCATCGCTAACCAACCGAGGCGAAGCGTGAGGAGCCGTCATACTTCTCTATGATACCCGCCGAGATTAGGATGTCAAAAGCGACCTATCGGCGAAGCTGAGGTCGCTCGCGCAAAGCCGCGGAGGGGGCGAACGGCCGAATCGCCCAAGACCTGAAGCCGAGGTCGCGCGCAAGAGAGCGCGGAAAGGGCGGTGACGCTTTGGTCGCATTATCGCGCGGCTTATACGAGACCGGTCCTCGACCATCGCGCACGTCGTCGCGTCTTAGCGGTGGCGCCATTGCGGCTTGCGCTTTTCGAGGAACGCAGCGATGCCTTCATGCGCATCGTGCGTCTTCATCAGCTCGTTGAGGTAAATATCTTCGACCGCGCTCAGCGCTGCTTCGAGCGTGCGCTCGCGCGCCGCATCCAGCGCGCGGCGCGTTGCCTCGAGTGCAGGCGCGGAAAGTTCGCGCAATTTGTCTAACACCTCTTCGGTCTTCGCTTGTAATTGGTCCGACGGCACGAGGTGGTTGATCACGCCGAGCCGAAAGGCTTCGAGCGAATCGATCAAGTCTCCGGTGAGGATCAATTCGCGGGCGCGCTTCTCGCCGATGATGCGCGGTAGCAGAATGGCCGCAATCGGCGGGAAGACGCCGAGCTTGATCTCCGGTTGGCCGAAACGCGCTCGTTCGCTGGCGATCACCACATCGCAGCCCAAGACCAATTCGAACCCTCCGCCGAGCGCGGCACCATCGACCACCGCGATGGTCGGTTTAGCCATCTGTTCCATGAGGCGAAAGAGGTTGTGAAAGGAATCGAGCATTTGGTAGACGGTTTCGGCCTTGTGATCTTCGACGGCGACGCCCGCGCTGAAGGCGCGACATTCAGGTGCTGCTGCGAAGACGATGGCCACCATCTCATGGCAGCCCATACATCGGTCCAGCGCGCGCGCCATCTCGCGCATCATCGGAATGTGCAAGATGTTGAGCGGCGGGCGCGCCAGCGTGATGCGTCCGACTCCGTTTTCAATCTGTAAACGAATGAAGTCGAAGTTCTCGCTCATCTCGATCATCCTACTTTGACTGCGCTCTTGGTGGGAAACGGCGCACCGAGCCACGCGCGATAGATCTGCCGCTGCGCCTCGGAGGGCGCTTCGACGGGCGCTATTTCGTACTCATCTTCGGGCGCCGCGCCGAGCGCGATCTCCAACGTGCGCAGATCGTCGGCGCGGAAGAAGGTTAAGCGAATCCGGTCGCCTGGCTTCCGTTCTTCGAGCCGCGCGTTGAAGGACTCCAAAGAGATCCTTTTGCCATCGAGCGCGATGATCTGATCGCCAGCGTTCAAGCCTTGATCGTAGGCGGGAGTTCCGACGCGCACCGTGCGCACGACGAGTCGGTCGCCCTCTTGAGCGAGTTGCGCGCCGAGGTAAGCGCGTGGCTCGCTGCTCGATCTTTTGGTCTCCAGCCGCAGACCGGCGGCCTCGAGAAACGAATCGTAGGGCAGTTCATCGCGCCCGCGGACGTAGCGACGGAAGAACTCATCGAGGTCGCGCGCCGCCATCTTCTCGCAGGCCGCTTTGAAGTCTTCCGGCGTGTAGTTGCGCCCCTTGCGATAAAATTCGGCGTATAGGTAGCGCATCACGTCGTCGAGCGAGCGCTTTGCTGCGCTCGCCCGCCTGATTTCGAGGTCGAGCAGCAAGCCGAGCAAGGCGCCCTTGTCATAATAAGAGACTTGCGAATTGATCGAATTCTCGTCGCGACGGTAGTACTTGATCCAAGCGTCGAAGCTCGCCTCTTCAACGCTCATCACGAGCCGTCCCGGCGTATTCTGCAGGTTCTTGATCTCGTTGGCCAGCATGCCTAGATAGTCGCGGTCCGAGATCAAACCGGCGCGCAGCAACAAGATGTTCTCGTAATAGCTGGTCAGCCCCTCGGCCACCCAGAGAAGCTTGGTGTAGTTCTCTCGCGTGTAATCGAACGGGCCGAGCGCGTCAGGACGTATGCGCTTGACGTTCCAGAGGTGAAAGAATTCGTGCGCGACGAGCGACAAAAAATCACGGTAGTCTTTTTCGGGGCGGAAACCAAACCGTCGCCAGATGAGCGCTGTGGAATTGAGGTGTTCGAGGCCGCCGCCGCCGGACGGCGCGAGAATGAGAAGAAAGGTGTAGTCGCGATACGGGATATCCCCCATCATCTCGACCGCTGCCTCGACGATCTTCTGCACGTCGCGGCGCATCCTTTCGGCGTCGTAGTTGCCTTCGCCGTCGATCACGATGCGATGCGGAATGCCACGCACGCGGAATTCAAGCGTCTGGAAGTCGCCGACAAGCACGGGCGCGTCGTAGAGGGTATCGAAATTCTCTGCGCGAAAAGCGTTCGGCACGCCCTCGACAGGCGGCAATCCCGTGGCGATCTTCCACTTGCTGTAAGGCACGATGCGCAGCGTGGCTGGCGCATCGAGATGTCCGTCAAGGTACATGAGCAGCGCCGCATTGTTCCAGAAGGCGCGACGGTCGTTCAGTTCGTTCGTGCGAACCGATAGTTCATTGGCGTAAACGCGGTAGCGCACGATGAGGTCGCGTGCTGTGCCCGTATCTATGCGCCACGTGTTCTTGTTCACCTTGCGCCACGCGAGCGGGCGTCCTTCAGCTTCGGCCACGAAATCCTGTACGTGACGCGCGTACTCGCGGATCAGATATGAACCGGGCGTCCAAACGGGCATCACGAGGTCGAGCTGCGGGCGCGCTTCTTCCAAGCGCACGCGCATTTCGACTTCGAGCATGTGTGTGAAGGGACGCGGCATGGAGACTGTGAAGACGATGTCCGGCGTGGAACGCGGCGGAGTTTGATTCATGGCCGATTGTGCGACTGAAGAGATGAACGTCGAGAAGAACAGGAAGAAGAAGAAGCGGTGCATCGCGTTTGGATGATCTACAGCGTTGAAATTCGAAACAGCTCGCCGAAGGCGCTCGGCGAAACCGCATGTTACTACGAAACCGACGAGCGAGTCACTCGCCGTTCATCTTTCCAGCTCTTGGACCGGTTGCGATAAGATCGGCTCCGAACCCGTGCCTCGGATCATGTTTTAGACGGGCACTTCGCCTCTTTGAACGAATCCGGCTTCGCCGGGCGTTGCCAAACGAGCGGGCGGTGTGTCATGCCTTGATGCGCGCGCTCTCTCTGCTGTAAGCTCAAGAAGCGAGCCACTGGGGGCGATCTCGCCGGCGCAGCTCTTAGAAGCGTGAGGGAAGCGATGTCGATCGTCACGTGTCAACAGTGCGGCGCGAAGAACCGCGTGGATGAAGCGAAGGCGCAAGCGATGAATCCGACCTGTGGGCGATGCGGAGCTCAGCTCGTCTTCAATTCGGCGGACGGATCGAAGCCTATCGAAGTTACCGACGAAAACTTCGCGCGCGAAGTGTTGGGCGCTGATCGCCCGGTGTTGCTCGATTGTTGGGCGCCATGGTGCGGTCCGTGTCGCATGATCGCGCCCGTAATGGATCAACTAGCCGCGGAAGCGAACGGACGCTACATCGTCGCCAAATTGAACGTGGATGAGAGTCCGCAGACGGCAGCGCGTCTCGGCATTCAAAGCATTCCGACGTTGCTCATCTTCAAGAACGGACGAGTGGTCGATCTGCTCATCGGCGCACAACCCAAACAGGTTATCTCGTCGCATCTGCGCGCGCACCTTTGAGAGAAAATATTTGACTCCAGAAACTGCGGGTCTCGCGGTTAAGTCCGCCTCGTCTCGACCCTTCTGTTAACTCACCTCGGCTCGCACGCGAGGTTGCGATTCTCTGCGCGATGGAAGTTTAGATCCCCTGCTTCTCGTGTCGTTCAAGAGCCTTTGCGTTGCGCGCATCTTTTAAAGGTCATTTCGGCGGTGTGCTGTTTTCTTGTCGGTCGGCGAATTTACCGCGGCGCTTCTTCTGTCCCGAGGGTTCTCCTTCGATCTTCCGTTCCGGTCCTTTTTTCTCGTTGACGTTGGCGGGCTGGTCGGCTTTCGGCTGTTCTTCAGCGGTCTTTGTCGGTGGCGAAGAAGTGCTCGGCGTCGCTTGCCTGTCGGTATCTTGGCGCATCGTCTTTTCGTCGATCTGTTTCGTCGCCTCGCGCGTAGGCGCTGCGCCGCTTTCTCCGGACGACTCTTGGCTGGACAGAATTTCAGCGCTCAGCTCTTTTTTCGTCGCCGTGCTCGCCGGAGCGGCGTTCACAGGCCGTTCTCCGGCGCTGATCGTGCCACTCGACGCGCCGTTAACGACCGGACTTAGCGGCGCGCGACCGATTCGGTCATCGAGGCCATCGAGCGTGCCGTTGAGTTTTCTGTAAAGCGACTCGATGATTGCGCGTCGCGCCGGATCGGGCGGGCCGCTGCGATAACTGGCGATATACGTGGCCAGCGCTTCGTGCTCGCTGCCGCTTGCTTCCAGCGCCGCTCCCAAATGCCACAAGGCCGTGCGCCACCACGTGCTCTTTTCCGGCAGCACAGCGGTGGCGCGTCGCAGTCGCCGCGTAGCCTCTTCCGTCTTGCCTTGGTTGAAGAGCGCCCAACCGATGGCGTCTTCAATCCGTCCGCGAAGCGAGTTGGAGAGGATGAGCGGCGGGAGTTGAGGGAGTTCGGGCGTTGCGCCGATGGCGATGGCGCGCGCGCGCACGTCGCGCAATTCATCGGCCAGCAAGGCGATGTGTGCCACGGGCGAAGCTAGCGCCGCCTCGACATCGCCGGTCGCCCGTTCGGCCATCTCCAACGCCAAATCATAGGCGAGACCGCGACCGAGCAGGCGCGTCGCTACGTAGAGCCGACGAAAGAGGCGCAAGTCGTCCGTCCCTTCCGCAAAGGCTTCGGCAGCGCGACGAAGCTGAGCCTCTGATGCTGTGCCGAGTGCCTCTTGAAAAGCGAGCAGCCCTTTGAGCCGCGAGGCGTTTTCGCTTGCGTCCGCTACGCGCGTTTGGAATAAACCGGCGCGGACTTCGGGCGCGAGCAGCTCGGTGAAGCTCGCCGCACGAGCCGGAATGCGTCCGGCAAGGCGCGTCTCTATTTGTTCGTCGCTGAGTTTGAACGAGCGGGCGAGTTCGGCGGCGGCCTCTTCGTACAAGCCTGCGGCGGCGAGCGCAGTGGCGAGTTCGTAATCGAGCGTTGGGAAGTTTCCATACTGTCGGGCGAAGCGCAACGCGCGTTCAGCTTCGAGCGGACGCCGTTGCAAGACGAGCGCGCGTGCAAGCGCGATTTGCGCCCACGTATAGCGCGGCTCGATTTCGATGGCGCGTCGGGCGAACTCGACGGCGCGCGCCGCTTCGCCGTTGGCCGCATACCAGTATGCTGCGCCAGCGAGAAGCGCGAGGTTGCGCGTCTCCTCACCGAGGGCTGCTTCCATTTCGCGTTCCGCCTGATCGCGTTTGCCCATTTCAAAGAGGGAGAGCACCGATCCAGCGCGAGCTGCAGTGTCGCGGCTGTTTTCAGCGATCAGTTCGCGATAAAGTGGCAGCGCTTCTTCCGGTTTGCCGATGGCGCGTAGCAAGTCGGCCAGACTACGCTTCGCGTTGCGGCTCTTTTCGAGTTCAACGGCGCGCCGGTAAGCGGCCACCGCGTCATCCAGGCGGAGTTGAAGTCGTCGCGCTGCGCCGAGCGCTTGATAACCGGCGCTCAGGGTTGGCGCGATTTCGATGGCTCGTTCGGCGACGCGCGCCGCATCGTCTGCGCTCTCCACGCTCAGGTGGAAAGCCGCAACGGTCAGCAGCTTCGCGGGAGAAGCGTTGAATTTAGTTTCGATGCGCCGTGCCGCTTGCAAGGCTTTGGTTTGTTGTGCACGCGCGAACAGCAAAGGGGGAATCTGCGCGATGGTCTCGAGAAAGATTTCATCGGCGATCTCTTCGGGCGCAACGTCGATAGCGCGTTCGAGCGCAGCGACGCCTTCCGTCGCGTTCGCTGCAAGCAGCGCGCGTCCGCGTTCAATGTAGGCGCGCATCAACTGCGTGCGCGCTTCGCGGACAAGCGCAGAAGAGGCCGAGTCGCTGCGCTCGACGATCTCGTGCAGTCGCCTGATTCGCTCTTCAAGCGGAAGCGACAAGAGCGGCGCGAGGTCTTCAGTGCGGCTGGCGGCCGCAGCGCGTTCTTCGCTCTTCGAGGCAGGGCGTTCCGTCTCTTGTTCTCGTGTCGCTTGAGGTTCGCTTTGCGGCGCGGCGACGGCGCGTTTTCGCCCCTTCTGTTGTGCCAAGGTGCTGGAAGCGAAGAGCAGCAGCGCCAGAAGAATTGCGAAGAAACTTGAGTATGTCATCGTCCCTGCTCCCGTCGGTAAAACTTTCAGCGCGATTCAGCGCGCACGGCTTCCAGCAGCACGCGCCCTGTGGCGCTGCTCGGTGGTTGCACGCCAAGCAACGTCGCCAACGTCGGTGCGATGTCGGCGGGCGTGGCGGCTTGGTGATATTTGCCGGGAATAATGCCCGGTCCCATGATGACGAGCGGTACGTGCGTGTCGTAAGAGTAAGGCGCGCCATGCGTCGTTCCCGCTGGAAATTCCGAGAGGAACTTGAACGGCTCGTAAACGAGGATTAGTTCGCCGCTGCGTCGTGGATGAAACCCATGGTAAACGCGCCGTGCAATTGGAT
The DNA here is from genome assembly GCF_040289685.1 of Pyrinomonas sp. Classification (NCBI taxonomy): domain Bacteria; kingdom Pseudomonadati; phylum Acidobacteriota; class Blastocatellia; order Blastocatellales; family Pyrinomonadaceae; genus Pyrinomonas; species Pyrinomonas sp. The sequence continues at coordinate 4,432 of NZ_PSLQ01000057.1, read as the reverse complement.
CCGCTGGTGAGATGCCGAAAGTTTCAAGCTGCGTGCGCGTAAAGCAACGCACGACGCCGGGAACGGTGAGCGCCGCTTCGGCTGCCGTTCGTTCGACCTCTTCGCGGTTGAGTCCATCGCGCCGCAACGCAGCGAGATTGAAATAGATGTTGCCGTTGGAAAAGGACTGTATGTATTCGTTGATCCGTTCATCGTTGGATCCGCGTCCGTAGCGGGCGCGAAGCGCACTGCGGATGGCGTTCAGCACATCATCGCGTTTGACGCGCCCGCCGAGCAAATTAAGCGCCGCCGCGTGTTCCGGCACGGGCGCGACGCCGTGATCGGCGGTGAAGACGACCAGCGTACGTCGCAGTCCGACGCGCGACTCGACGAAAGCGAGCAGCCGTTCAATCGTGCGATCAACGCGCAACGCCATGTCCATCGCCTCATGACTGTAGGGGCCGAACCTGTGGCCGACGTAGTCGTTGGCCGAGAAACTGACCGCCAGCACATCGGTCTCTTGGTCAGCTCCCAACCCTTCGTTGACGATGGCTTGTTCGGCGAATTCTTCGATGAGCTCATTGGCGAAAGGCGAATATTCGAGCGCATCGTAGAACTCTCTTCCAGGCTGCGTCGCGCCCCCGTTGATGATATGTGGAAAGGTATTGGTATCCTTCGCTTTGCCGATGTTCTCCCACGGCGGAGCGTCCTGACCAGCGCGGCGTGCGTACTCAGCCTCCGGCAGCAGCCTTTCCCATCGCGCGCCGAAATACTTGTCTGCTGGACGGCCTTGGTTGAAGCGGGCGACCCATGTCGGCAGTTGGTTGAAATAATAAGTGCTTGAGACCATATGGCCCGTCTCAGAGCTAAACCAATAAGCCGCTGTCGCATAGCGTCCGGCTGGCAAGATGGCCGATCGATCTTTGAGCGAGATGCCGATGACTTTGGCGCGGCCTTGGGTAGCGAGTCTGAGTTCGTCGCCGAGCGTCGAGGCGAGCAGGCGACGTGGACTTGAAGCCGCTTCCTGTGCGCCTCCACCGAGCAGCGCTGACGAATCGTCGGAGACGCTTGTTACCACCTTGCCCGCGTCGCGGTCGAACCAAGAGTTGCCGACGATCCCTGTGTTGGCTGGCCACGTGCCAGTCATCAAGGTCGCATGTCCCGGCGCCGTTTCAGTCGGTGTGTGATCGAAGTTGGCGTTGGTCCATGAAGCTCCTTCGCGCAACAGACGCCGGATACCGTTGTTTGAGAAGAGATCTCCGAACCGTTCAAGGTAATCGTAGCGGAATTGATCGACCACGATCAGCAAGACGAGACGCGGACGCTCTTCGGGAGTCGGACGCGCGCCCCTTCGCTGTTGAGCCTCAATGTGCAAAAGAAACGAAAGAAAGAGGAAGGTCGGCGCGAGCAGGCGCGCGACTCTGATGGCGAAAAATCTTCTTGAATGCATAAGACCTGTTTGCTTGGCGAAAGGCGTTTCGGAACCAGCAAGCTTAACCCACCGATTAGGCATTTGACAATGCCGCGCGATGAACAGCCTCTCCCGGTCAGGCCTTCCCGCCTGAACCCTGTGCTCTCGCGTACACTTGCGCAGAGAGGATAGCGTGTGTACAATTCTTTTCGGCTCGTGGAATGAGCCAAGCACCTCCTCCTGAATGCAGTGGGCCGTTAGCTCAGTTGGTAGAGCAGCTGGCTTTTAACCAGCGGGTCGCAGGTTCGAATCCTGCACGGCTCACCAAAATAGTTATGCGCGTGGCCGGGGCGACTCAGTCGCCCCACGCGTTTTTGGGTTCGAAAGCGTTGATCCGTTCTCGAAAGCTAGCTCGATGCTCAAGCCATCGATCGCAAGAGTCATCGCGGAAACCACGCGCGATGCGCTCGTTCTTCTAGGTGGAGGCGCGGTCGAATCTGGAGCGCTAAATCGAAGACTTATGTTGAAACCTGAAGAGGTTCATTGATAACGCGAGGCTGTCATATCGAGGTGGTTTGTCGCAGAACGGAGGGCCGCCTGTGAGCATCGGTTTTCGGCTCGTCGATGTCTTTCACGATCAACCGTTCACTGGAAATCCTCTGGCCGTCGTCATGGAAGGCGCTGGTCTATCCGATGAGCAGATGCAGCGGATCACGCGCTGGCTCAACTTGTCTGAAACGGCCTTTCTTCTGCCGCCGACGGGAGCGGACGCGGACTATCGGGTGCGCATCTTCACCTTGGAAAGAGAACTCCCCTTTGCCGGTCATCCGACGTTGGGGAGTTGTCACGCTTGGCTTGCGTCGGGCGGTAAGCCGCGCCGCGAGGATGAGGTCATTCAAGAATGTGGCATTGGCTTCGTGCGCATTCGTTGTGCGAAAGAATGGCTGTCGTTCGCTGCGCCGCCGCTCGTTCGCCGCGGCCCAGTGGATGAGAGCCTGCTCCAAACGGTCGAAGAGGTGCTCCGGCTCGAAAGGTCTCGCATGGTTGATGTTCAATGGGTTGACAACGGGCCCGGTTGGGTTGGGGTCCTATTGAGATCCGCCGAGGAGGTCTTGGCGCTCGATCCCGTCAAATGGTTTCCGAAGCCGATCTATATCGGCGTAGTTGGTCCACATCAAACGGGCGGCGTTGCCGCTTTCGAATTGCGCGCGTTCTTCAGCGATCACACGGGGAGCGTGATCGAAGATCCGGTGACCGGCAGTTTGAACGCTTCAGTGGCGCAGTGGCTGCTTGCGACCGGACGCGCCGTTGCGCCATACGTAGCTTCGCAGGGCGCGCGTTTGGGGCGGGCGGGTCGCATACACATCGAGCAAGATCAGGATGGAACGGTGTGGGTCGGCGGCAGGACGACGACTCGCTTTGCTGGCTCCTGCCAGTTTTGATCGCTTTATTAGCGCTGGTTGTCCCGACGTTGCAGGAAGAGCGCTCCTGCCAGTTTTTACCCTCCCGCAACTCGCAATTGGGCAAACGCCAACCATATAGCTGTGCTCTTGCTGGTTTTGCTCTTACCATGACCCTTTTTCGGGCTGTCAAATCGGGCCTTCTCTTGCAAGGCGGTTCGTCTGACGCGATGCGGGCGGATCGTCGAACGAGAAAGAGCACGAGAAGAAAAACTTCGGCTAAGGGCTGCGCGCTGGAAGAGGCTGTGCGGCTCGAAGACGAAGAAAAGGCGCCCGAACGCTTTTGACTGGGAAGCGAAGCTCGCTTTTTCGTCCGAGAACCGTTCCTTCACTCTCGGCAGGGCTTTCTTTCGTCGCGCTTTGCAGTATCATTGGTGTTGGAGAAGTTTCCAGGAGGTGACGGAGCGAAATGATCGACGAAGCGGAGTTCAAAGCGCTTTGCGAGGAGTTGCGGGCGGAAGTGCCGAGCATCCTCAAGCGACGCCCGCCGCACATGAACGAAGAGAGCATCTTGTTGCAGGAGCTTTACGTGCGGCTTTGCAAGCGTCTCGGAATAGATCCCGCCGTGGGCGCTGGCTCGCTCGATGGCCTTCCCGAAGATGCTCTGTCGGCGATCTTCGAGATCAATGAGATCATGCGGCAGCACGCTTCGCCGTCGTTCAACCACTCCAAAATCGTCAAAGAGTTTCTGCATGAATCTTTGCGCGGAATCACAGAAGCGACCTGACACGCGCGTTTGCGGACCAAGGGCCTTCTAGACGGTTAGACGCGGATGAATTGAGACGCGCGACGTAAGGTAACGAAGCTTTTCGAAAACTCAAATGTGAGGCGGCATCATGAAACAGGGCGAGGGTTTCGGTGCAATGCGCACGCGCGAGGTGAAAATCCCTTCGGGCGATCTCCTGCTCGAAGGCGAATTGAGCGTACCTGAGGGAGCGACGGGCATCGTGCTTTTCGCGCACGGTTCGGGCAGCAGCCGCTTCAGTCCGCGCAATCGATTCGTCGCGCGCATGTTGAGGGAGCGCCGCATCGCCACCTTGCTCTTCGATCTTCTGACGCGCGACGAAGAGGCTTTCGATCTGAAGACGGCTGCTTTGCGCTTCGATACGGGGCTACTGGCTAAAAGATTGGTGGACGCCACGCGCTGGCTGGATCGGCTCGATGACGTGTATGGTCTTCGCGTCGGCTATTTCGGCGCGAGCACGGGTGGCGGCGCCGCACTGGTCGCTGCTGCCGAACTCGGCGACGAGATCGGCGCCGTCGTTTCGCGCGGCGGGCGGCCCGATTTGGCCGGGGAAGAGACGTTGCGGCGCGTCAAATCTCCGACCTTGTTGATCGTCGGCGAACACGATCCGGTCGTCCTGAAGCTTAACGAGGAGGCGTTCAGGCATTTGCAGTGTGAGAAGGAGTTGGTCGTCGTTCCAGGCGCGACCCATCTGTTCGAAGAGCCAGGCGCGCTCGAAGAGGTGGCGCGCCTTGCCGGAGATTGGTTCGCGCGCCACCTCGGTCGCGCGTGATTAGCAGCCCGGTGACGTCCTCCCCTCAATAAATTGAGGGGCATCCCCAAAGGAATGGACGCGAG
>NZ_PSLQ01000056.1:0-23805 GCF_040289685.1 Pyrinomonas sp. | reverse complement strand
CCGCCGCTTCGGGGCCGGTTGACGGCGGCCCACCGTCCCGAGAGACGGTATAGCGGTTGCAGGTGTTCCGGGCAGCATAGCGGTTGCAGGTGTTCCGGGCAGCGTTGATATCCACCACGTGCACATCATACCATTTGATGTTAGGAGGGAGCAATCGCCGCCTCCTCCCCATGGCTCAAGCCCGGGGCTCCCGACGGCGCGTTCTGGTGGTGTCTTCGACTGCTTCTGCATGACGGTCGGTGGACATCTTGGCGCTCCTTTCTGTATTGGAAGAAGCCTCTTCGGGTTAGGACCGAGCGGCGTGCCACTAGCGCAACCGTCGAACAAGCTCTTCTTGTCCTCTCGCATGTTACATCAAGCACGTGCTGGATGAAAGAGCGGCGTGGTGTGGGATCGGCTCAGGCACGAGCTCGATTTAAAGAGCACGGTGATTCGAATGAAAGAGAGCCGCGCCCAAGCCTTGTCATCAAAACGTGGGGTGTTCGCGCTAAGCGGCGGGCAAACGAAGACCTCCCGCCGTCCGGGACGGATGTCTTCGGCGAGAGTTGTGGTCTCGCTACCGATCGTGTTCTAATCGGCTTGAAACGGGCGGTTAAATGGGATTGAAAAAGATCAGATTTCACCTTCTCATCTGCAAGAACGATTCCTGCGTCGAGCGCGGCGGCAAAGAGGTCGCCAAAGCGCTCAGGCGCGCAGTGGATGATGCCGGCCTGCGCAAACGAGTTCTGTTGAGCAAGGTTCGTTGTTTCAAACAGTGCGGACGCGGGCCAGTGGTGGTCGTCTATCCCGATGGCGTGTGGTATGGCAGCATCTCCGCGCGCGACGCTGTGGAGATCGTCGAACGCCACTTGAAACGCGGCGAACTCGTTGCTCGCAAGGTGCTTCACCTCATGCGTGCGGAAGAGGATCCCGACTCGCGCTGCAAAGAGTCAAACGTTGGCGCGGGGAAAGAGAGGAACGACAAAGCCAAGGATGAAAAGTCGCCGTTGGCTGACTAGTTCGCCAAGAACCTGTTCCCCGTTCATTGACGGACGGAGCGTTCGACGCGCCCCACTCTAGCGTGTCCGCTAGGTTGCGAAGAACGCGCTTCCCAGTCATTGATGAGAAGGCAGAACGCGCGGCGCGGGCGATGGCTTGCTTTCCAGTCATTAACGGGGCGACGAGGTGTCGCGATGGGCTTCACTTTGATCATCGGCGATCTTCACGGCTGCTTCGACGAACTGCTCGCGTTGCTCGACGCAGCGCGTTTCGGTGCCGCCGACCGCGCCATATGCGTCGGCGATCTGGTCGTCAAAGGGCCGAAGAACCGCGAAGTGCTCGATCTTTTCATGACGGATGCGAGGTTGCAGTCCGTGATGGGCAATCACGATCTAGCGCTGGTGCAAAGCTGGCGCGGCGAACCGACGGAACTGACCGAAGAGCAGTTGATGGCCTTGCGTGAGTTGGACCGCTCGCGCTACATCGACTATTTAAGCTCTTTGCCGTTTTACTTGGACCTTGGCGAGCAACTCGTCGTTCACGCTGGCTTGCGACCCGGTCTCCCCATCGAAAAACAGAAGATAGAGGATTTGGTCTCCATGCGAACCTTGGGACCTGATCGCACGAATCGGCAGGCGACGCCATGGTACGAAGTTTACGCCGGCGACAAATTCATCTTCTTCGGACACTGGCCCGCCGCTCAGCCACGCCGCGGTCCGCGCGCTTTGGGGTTGGATACGGGCTGCGTCTATGGCGGGCTGTTGACCGGCTACATCATCGAAAGGGACGAATTAGTAGCGGTGAGCGGCGGCGCGCGCTTACGCGAAATGGGGCTTTGTTACAATGATGTAACACGCCGCGCGTAGCATCCTCGAACGATGATCTCATACGGCGAGCACCGATTTCCGGGCAAGCTCTTCGTCGTTGAAGGCACGGACGGCAGCGGCAAATCGACGCAATTATCGCTGCTCTACCAGTGGTTGAAAGCCGAAGGCTATCCGGTCTTTCTTTCCGAATGGAATTCCTCTCCGCTCGTCAAAGATACGACCAAGCGGGCAAAGAAGCGCCGACTGTTCACGCCGGCGACCTTCTCCTTGTTGCACGCGACGGATTTCGCTGACCGGACAGAGCGAGACATCATCCCGCCGCTCAAAGCCGGCGCCATGGTTCTCGCGGATCGTTACATCTACACGGCATTTGCGCGCGACGTTGCGCGCGGCTGTGACCGCGCATGGGTGCGCGACATCTACCGCTTCGCCGTCAAACCGACGGTCGCGTTCTTTTTCCGCGCGCCGCTTGAGGTCGCCATCGGGCGCATTCTTTCGGGACGTCCCGAATTGAAGTACTATGAGGCCGGCTTGGATATGAACTGGTCCGACGATCCGGAAGAGAGCTTCAAGATATTTCAAGGCAAGATCCTCGAGGAATACGATCGCATGGTCGATGAATTCGGTTTGACGGTGATCGATGCAACGCGTTCGATCGAAGAGCAGCAGATGGAAGTGCGCGAGATCGTGCGGCGACATCTCGAAGAAGGGACGGTGGTGGCCGAATGAGGCAGATGACATTTTATGGCACGCCGCTGCCCGGAGTCGAACAAGAACCTTTCAACGGCAAATTGATCGTGATCGAAGGCACGGATGGCGTCGGACGCTCGACGCAGATCGCCATCTTGCGCCAGTGGCTCGAAGCGCGCGGCCACGCTGTGCTCGATACGGGCATGACGCGCTCGGAACTGGCCGGACAAGGGATCAAAGAGGCGAAACAAGGACATACGCTCGGGCGCTTGACCATGCAGCTTTATTACGCTGCCGATTTCGCTGATCGCTTGGAAAACGAGATGCTGCCCGCGCTGCGCGCCGGATTCGTCGTCCTCACGGATCGTTATATCTTCTCGGCCATCGCTCGAGCCGTGGTGCGCGGCGTCGATCCGCAATGGATCCGCCGCATCTACGACATCGCCATCGTGCCCGACGTCGTCATCTACTTGCGGATCAATCGCGCCGAAGAGTTGGTGATGCGCCTGCTCGCTGCCGGACGCAAGTTCGACTACTGGGAATCAGGCATGGACCTGCATCTCGGCGATGATTTCTACGACAGCTTCATCGCCTACCAAACGCGCTTGCTGAGCGAGTTCGATCGCATGAGCGAGGAGTACGGGTTCCGCGTCGTGGATGCCTCGCGCTCGATTCGGCGCGTCGCCGCCGATCTTCGCCGCATCGTCGCGCACGTGATCGGCGAGGGGCGCGACCTTGCGCGCAGAGGGACGCTCATCACATGAGAATCGCGGCCATCGATGTCGGATCCAATTCGATCAAACTCATCGTCGCCGAAGCGATGACCGACGGTTCTTTCGTTCCCCTCGCGCGCGAAAAAGACGTCGTGCGGCTCGGACGCGAAACGCTCGAAAAAAGACACCTCGACGCGGATGCGACGCGACGCGCCATCGAAGCCATCGCGCGGTTCCGTGCCATCGCCGCTTCTTTGGGTGCCGAGCGCCTCATTGCCGTCGCCACGGCCTCGGTGCGCGAAGCCGACAACGCCGCGCAGTTCGTCGCTGAAGTCGAACGCCAGACAGGCGTTCATGTGGAGATCCTTTCGGGCATCGAAGAGGCCCGTTTGATCGGGTTGGCTGCCATGCAATGCGTCCCGCACGCGCGCTCGTTCATCAACATAGACATCGGAGGCGGTTCGACTGAAATCTCCTCTTTCAAAGATAGCGCGCCGACGCAGCTCTTCTCCGTCAAAATCGGAGCCGTCCGGCTCACCGAACGCTTCATCCAGCACGATCCGCCCTCGGAGGAAGAAATCAACGCGCTGCGCGATGAGATCTGGCGTGCGCTCGAACGCCCGCGCCGCGAACGCAGCGACATCATCTGGGATGCGGCGACAGGCACCTCCGGGACCATCCTCGCCATCGGCGAAGCGTTGCACGGGGAATCGCACCAAGGGGCGCGGCGTGGCGGTTTAGAGATACGGCTGCCCGATCTCGAACGGTTCAACCGGCAGCTTTCTACCATGACGCTGGAGCAGCGACGCGAGGTTGCCGACTTGAGCGTCCAACGCGCCGAAATCATCGTCGCCGGCGGTCTCATCCTCGAAGAGACCATGCGCGCCTTCGGCATTCAAAGTCTGTTGACATGCGAGTGGGCGCTACGCGAAGGCGTCATCTTGGATCGGTTGCGCGAGATGGTCGGAAGGATGCCGAACGTAGCCGATGCGCGCATGGCGGGCGTGCTCGGCGTTGCGCATCGCTTCGGCTACGAAGCCGAACACGCCGCCGCAGTCGCGCGTCTTGCCGAAGCGATCTTCGATCAACTCGCATCGCACGGCAAATTGGACCGCTCTTTGCGCCCGCTGTTGATGGCCGCCGCATTGCTGCACGACGTCGGCTACATCGTCGCGCATGAATCGCATCACAAACATTCGCTCTATCTCATCAAACACGCTGAGTTGACCGGATTCTCCGAAGAGGAGCGAAACATCATCGCCAACGTCGCGCGTTATCATCGCGGCGCCTTGCCCAAAGAGAAGCACCCTGATTATGTCGCCTTGAATGTCGAAGCGCGTGATGCGGTTTGGAAATTGGCGAGCATTCTGCGCCTCGCCGAAGCGCTCGACCGAAATCACGATGGCCGCGTGCGATCCATTCGCCTAGAGTCGACGCAGGGCCGAGCGACGCTCGTGCTCGAATGCGTCGCGGATTGTCGACGGGAAGCGGAGGAGGCCATGCGAAGGCGCGAGATGTTCGAGCAAGCCTTCGGACTGAGCCTTGACTTCAGGGTTGAATCCCCGTCTCGAAACGACCCGCTTTCCGATGGCGAGTCGGTTTGAACGTGACCGCGCTGCGAATTAATACCCGAACGTCAAGACGTAAAAACGTCCATCGAAGCGCGCGCGCTTCAACACCGAAGCCCACTCGAAACGTAAGCTCCTCAAACTGCAAAGAAGATGGACCTCTGAACGAAGCCGACGGCGCATTCAAGCGGCACAGTGCTGTGAACTCGGTGGTACTCGCTCTGTGTGTGTTCGGAGAGCTCTCTCCGAAACCATCACCCGCGTTCAAGTGGTGCCGGGGACGGGATTCGAACCCGCAAGGTCTTGCGAACCAACGGATTTTCTTACCACTACGGCTTTCGCCGCCTGCGGCGCGTGCGCAGTTTGTGGTCTGGACGATGCCTTCTCCATGCATCGCGCGCGTTCGGCCAGGCTTGCTTCGTTCGATATTGGGTCTCGCGTGCGATGTTTAGGAGGGAGCCGTCTCGTCTCTACACTTTGCCGCCCTATTCGAGTGGGGCGGCCTTAGCTCGGCGTTGCCAGCGGCCAAAATGGGCCACAGAGGGTTCGCCGACTTTGACTCCATTCACTTCCGCGGTTTCCCGGCGGAGTGCTCAAATTTTCAAGTCCGTCGCGTATGCCAATTCCGCCACCCCGGCATCCACCCTGCAATATAGCACGTTCTTGTAGCGTGGCTCAAAGGGCAGCGCATCGTGGCGCTCCTCGCGGTTGCTGCCCAGCAACTCGCGCGCTCAGGCTAAACTCATAAAATATTGATATATTTAGGTTTATAGCGTTTGCCCGGGCGCTGGGCCGTTCAGCGAGAGGGTTGGAGCAACTTTGATCCATTCGGCAACTGGACGGAAAATCTCTCTTGACAAATTTCACGATTAGACATAATCTAAATCGCGTGTTGAACGACGTTCAGATTCGACTTTGGATCGAGCAGCGGCTGCGGGAAGCTGGGCTGAAAGTGACGCCGCAGCGGTACGCCGTGCTCGACTATTTGTGGCACCACCGCACGCACCCGACCGCTGACGAGATCGAAGCGGCGGTGAACTATCGGTTTCCGTGCGCGTCGCGGGCGACCGTTTACAACACGTTGCATGCGTTGCGCGAAGCCGGATTGGTGCAGGAGATCTACGTGCGGGGCGGGGTGACGCGGTACGACATACGATTGGAGCCGCATCACCACTTCGTCTGTCGCCGATGCGGGCGTATCGAGGATGTGGCGGCAGATCACGTGCGCGTTGAAGCGGATGGGATGGAGCTGCGCGATCGCGAAATCGAGGGCTTAGAGGTCGTCGTTCACGGTTTATGCGCTGAATGTCGCCGCGAAGAAGAGGGCGGCGCTCGGTAACAGCGAAAATGAACAGCGAAAGTGAGCGAGCGGAAGCAGTCGAAGCGAGTGAGGAGAGACGAACAGATGGCACAACCGGCATCTACACTACCGTTGCGTGAGCGATCCAACGGCATGCATCAAGCGAACACGCCTGTGGACGAGAAGGAGATCTTTCACCAGCACATTCAGCGCGCCGGACTGAAGCGGACGGCGCAGCGCGATCTGATCCTCGACGTCTTTCTTGCATCGGACGATCACCTTTCGAGCGAAGACCTTTATCGTTTGGTGCAGGAGAAGGATCCGACCATTGGACAGACGACGGTCTATCGCACTTTGAAGTTAATGACCGAAGCGGGGATCGCCCGCGAAGTGCGTTTCGGCGATGGTCGGACGCGCTACGAGCGCAATTCCAAGCTTCCGCATCATCATCACATGATCTGCATCGAGTGCGGTCATACCATCGAATTCCTTTCCTCCGAGCTGGAAGCGATTCAGACCGAGATCGCCGCGCGATATCGCTTTGAGCCGACGCAGCACTCGTTGCGAATTTTCGGTTTGTGTGCCGAGTGCCGCGAACGAGCGCCCATCCATCGTGTGCCGGAGACGATGGAACCGCGCGTGCGCTTGACTTTGGCGCGCGCGCAAAAGTAGGGCCGCTTCTCAAGCGAAAGTCACGGTTGAGGCGGACGCTATCAAGCGTCCGCCTCAACCGTTTTCCCGGCCCGTTTCGCTCTTCGCAAAGCTCAGCCACCCTCTTTGGTGTCGCGGGCGTTTAGCGGGCAGCTTGAGATCGTCGTTGTGCGTCAACGGTCCATAGTTGAAAATCTAACTGTTTGAGTGTACCTTGCCCTGTAGCCTTCCCGGGAAAGAGGCCGAACAGATGAGCGTCTATTTGCGGTACGAGCCTGAGGGTTTGAGCGGAGTGGTCCCCGAAGGGACCTATCTTTGGGAAGCGACCAAGCGTTTGGGAGCGCGCCTTCGCGCCGAGTGCGGGGGACGCGGTCAATGCGACGCATGCGCGGTGATCGTCGAGATGGGAGCGGAGCTGCTCTCGCCGCCGACTGTCGCCGAAAGCGAACTCCTCAAGGCGGAACGGCTCGCTGCTGGGCAGCGCTTGGCATGCCAAACGCGCATCGAGCGGGGCGGTGAACTAGTGATAAGGGAGGTCGCCGTGGAGAGAGCCGAGCAGACGGAAGAGCCTGAAGAAGCCGAGCAGCTACGCAAGAAGTTCTTGCAGCTTCCGTTGGAGAAGAAACTCGCCATGCTCCTTGAATTGGAGGCCATCACCGCCTATCAGACTTTGAACGCACTGTCGCGCCTGCCTTCCAAAGCTGGGGAGAAGATCCTTGATTTAGTGGCGGCGCGCGGAAGAGAGCTCGACGAGCAGAAGCGACGCGCACGGCGTCCGGCGGAACACCGCAGGGGGGAGGAGGGTTCTTGAAGGTGTTCAAGGCGTTCGCTGTGGCCGCGAAGCGATTCTCAAGAAGTTGCTGACAACGAACAGATCCTTCAATGCACAAAGAGGCGAGGCGCGTCAACTGTTTTCTTCTTTCGACGGTGCTCTTTGGACATCTCCTGTTTTTGGCTTGTCCGAGCCGTCCAGCGGAGAAGCCGACGGCAAAGGATGCGGGCTCGATTTCAACTCCGAAGCGAGAGGCGAACGTCGCTTTCGACGCCGATCGAGCGTTTGCTCACGTGAGCAAGCTCGTCGCTTTCGGACCGCGTCCCGCTGGATCGGCGGAGTTGGCCAGAGCGCGCGAATACATCATCGGCGAACTGCGCTCGTATGGATTGAAGACTTGGACCGATGAGTTCACCGCGCAAACGCCGATCGGGCCGCGTCGCATGGCCAACGTCGTCGCTGAACTCGGGGGCCAATCGCGCGACGTCATCATCATCGCCAGCCACTACGACACGAAGTATTACCGGAAATTCCGCTTCGTCGGCGCCAACGACGGTGGTTCTTCGACGGGCGCGGTGCTGGAGATCGCGCGCGTGTTAGCGGCGCGTCATGAGCGCCCGCGCTTCACTTACTGGTTCGTCTTTTTCGACGGCGAGGAAGCTTTTTGCGAGGGTTGGACCGATTGTGGGACGCCCGAAAACCCGGATAACACGTATGGGAGTCGCCGTTTCGCCTCGCGTTTAGAGAAAGAAGGGGAATTGAACCGCGTGCTTGCGCTCGTGCTGTTGGATCTGGTCGGCTACAAGAACTTGGAGCTGGCGCGCGACACGATGAGCACGAGGTGGTTGGTCGATCTCATCTGGCAAACAGCGCGCGAGATGGGATACGGCAACTATTTCATCGAGCGTGAGGAAGGCATCGGCGGCGATGACCACGTGCCCTTTCTGCAAAAGGGCATCGAAGCGGTGGACATCATCCAACTGAGCACATATCCTTACTGGCATACGCCCGAAGATACGCTCGACAAGATCTCGCCGCGCAGTCTGAAAGCGGTCGGCGACGTCGTCTTGGCGAGCTTGCCGCGCATCGAACAGAGATTGCTGAACCGTCGTTTGCGGTGAGCGATGCTTTGCTGAAGAGCTCAACGGGAGGAGCAGCTATGTTGTCAGCTTCCGATGTTCTCGTGCCGGTCGATTTCTCGCCTTGCTCGATCAACGCCATTCGCGCGGCCATTGAGATCGCCAAGCCGCGCGGAGACATTACGCTGCTGCACGTCATCGACGAACACTTCATCAAAGAGGCGGTGGCCGCTGGCTTCGGCTCCACTGAAGAGATCACGACCAAGTTGCGCGAGCGTGCTGAAAACGATTTTCTCGCCGCTTTGGAGGAGATCGAAGCGGGCGAGGTGAACATCGAAAAGATGGTCGTCGTCGGCACGCCGTTCGTTGAGATACTGAAGATCGCGCGCGATCTGGACCTACCGATGATCGTCATGGGCGTGCGCGGGCGCGCGACTCCACCAGCCGAAGTCCTTTTCGGTTCAACGGCGGAAAAGGTCCTGCGGGGCGCGCGCGTGCCCGTGCTTTGCATCCCTTTTTGAAGCGTAGAAGAAGCTTCAGGGAAGGCGCATGGCTTAAAGCCGGTATAGTTTTAAGCGGCGTAAGATCTTGGCGGGTTGAGAGCGGTCACAAGATCGTGCGGAAGCCGCCCTGAGATGATGCCGTTTCTACAGTGGCCGCTGACGGCAGATGGATTGCGAAGGTGCGAAAGCGATGCGACCTCTTTGGCGAGCGTTGTGGATGGTGATTCTCTCTACGGCGATCGTTGCGCAAGATGCAACGACGCCTCGCGCTCCGGCGACTAGCGCGGAGCCGACCGCGCTGAAGATGCATGGCGTCGAGGTGGTGGACCCGTATCTGTGGCTTGAGGATGGAGCGTCTGAGCGCGTGCGACGGTGGACCGAGGAGCAGAACGCTTGGACGCGCGCTCACCTAGAGCGCGTCCCGGGACGCGACAAGATCAAGGCGCGCCTGAGCGAGCTGCTCGCCATTGGGACGATCGGCGCGCCTGTGCCGCGCAAAGGGCGCCTGTTCTACGTGCGTCGCGAGGGGCGGCAAAATCAGGCCGTTCTGTACGTGCGCGATGGGTTGCGCGGAAAAGAGCGCGTGCTGGTCGATCCGAATCTCCTTGCCGCCGACGGCACGGTGGCACTCGATTGGTGGTACCCATCACCGGATGGCAAGCTGCTCGCATATGGCCTTTCGCAAAGCGGCGACGAACGTTCCACGCTCTACGTCCTTGATGTCGAGATGGGGCGCAAGCTCGCGGATGTGATCCCGCACACGCGCGCCGCTTCGGTCGCCTGGTTGCCTGATGGATCAGGTTTCTTCTACACGAGATTCCCGGTACCCGGCAGCGTGCCTCGAGGAGAAGAGAACTATCACCGGCGAGTCTTCTTCCACCGACTTGGGACCGATCCGCGAAACGACGAAGAGGTCTACCGGCGCGAGGAGCGGCCTTCGGAGTGGCCCAGCGTCGAAATCTCCCGCGATGGTCGGTGGTTGCTCGTTTCGGTCGGGCGCGGGTGGGCGGCCAACGATCTTTACATTCGCGATTTGAGCCGACGCGAGGCGAAGTTCGTTCCGGTTGCTGAGGGGCGCGACGCCATCTTCGATGGCGCGGTGGTCGATGGCAAGCTCTACATTCGGACGACCGAGGGTGCCGCGCGCGGGCGCATCTTCGTGACCGAGGCGGCGAATCCGACGCGCGAGAACTGGCGTGAGATCGTGCCCGAATCATCAACGACGATTGAAAGCTTCGCGATCATCGGCGGACGGCTGTTCATCAACGGTTTGGAACGCGCGACTTCGCGCCTGACCGTACGTGCGCTCGATGGGCAGTTGATCGATGAGGTGAAACTCCCAACGCTCGGTTCGATCAGCGGCCTTTTCGGCGAAGAGGACGGCACGGAGGCGTTCTTCGGTTTTTCGTCCTTTGCCTTTCCGCCGGCCGTTTTCCGCTACGATCTTCAGCGGCGACAGACCGATGAGTGGGAGAGGGTGGCTGCTGCCGGCGTCGACCCGCGATCCATCGAAGTCAGACAAATCTTCTACCCATCCAAAGATGGAACGCGCGTTTCGATGTTTCTGGTCCACCGACGCGATGTCGGGTTCGATGGCGATCGCCCGACGCTGCTGTACGGCTACGGTGGTTTCAACGTCTCGCTCACGCCCGCATTCAATCGCGGACTCTATTTGTGGTTGGAGCGTGGCGGCGTTTATGCGGTGGCGAACTTGCGCGGTGGCGGTGAATACGGAGAAGAGTGGCATCGCGCCGGCATGCTCGACCGCAAGCAGAACGTCTTCGATGACTTCATCGCCGCAGCCGAATATTTGGTGCGTGAAAAAGTCACCAACCCGAAGCGTTTGGCCATCCAAGGTGGCTCCAACGGCGGGCTGCTGGTGGCAGCGGCTTTGACGCAACGGCCCGAGCTGTTCCGCGCCGTCGTTTGTCAAGTGCCGTTGACCGACATGCTCCGTTACCATCGCTTCCTGATCGCCAAGTTGTGGATTCCTGAATACGGCTCGGCTGACGACCCGCAACAGTTCGAGTTCCTTTACGCCTATTCGCCTTATCATCGTGTGCGCAAGGGGACGAAATATCCGGCGGTGTTGATCACAACGGCTGAGTCCGATACGCGCGTCGATCCACTGCATGCGCGTAAGTTCGCTGCTGCGCTGCAAGCGGCCAACGCTTCGAGCAACCCTGTACTGCTGCGCACGGAGACCAAGGCTGGACACGGCGCTGGTAAACCGCTCGCCAAACAGATCGAAGAGGCGACCGATGTGTGGAGCTTTCTGTTTTGGCAGCTCGGCGTTGCGCCGTAGTGACAAGAAGGGGGCGCCTCTGGCGTCGCCGACGCTTGTGAGCGCGTCTGGCGTAGCGCGGGTGAGATAAGGTGATGGTTAGGCCGTTCCCTAAGGGGAGAGGTCTCCAGAGGGGAAGGCTTGAACTAGAAGGGTGCGAAGGAGCATTGAGCGTGGCGAAATCTTCGCGCCAATCGAGATAGCACTTGAACTAGAGGGCGTAAACGTTTCGTGCGGACGATGAGCGTTGCGTGGGTTTTACGGCGAAGGTCCGGGCTGAGGAAGCGCCAAGGCATAGCAGGGCAGTGCTTGCATGCGCTACCTCCTTTTCGGAGGATGAAAATTCGAGCTAGAAGGCCCGCGCGCGATCATGCGCGGGGCGGTTCGTGTTGGAGGAAGGAGCAGAAGTGAAGAGGATTGCCGTCATTCCCGGAGACGGAATCGGGCCGGAAGTGATTGCCCAGGCGGTTGAGGTTTTACACCGTGTAGAACAGGCGCATGGGGTCCGACTCGAACTGGTCCATTTCGATTGGGGCGCGGACCGTTTCTTACGCGAAGGCGTCGCGCTTCCCGATGGCGCGCTTCAGATGCTTGAGCGCGACTTCGATGCGATTCTCGCCGGCGCTTTCGGTGACCCGCGCGTCCCCTCTAACGAACACGCTGAACAGATACTGCTCGGCATGCGGCGCGGACTAGACTTGTACATCAACCTGCGTCCGGTGCGCCTGCTGCACGAACGTCTGACGCCGCTCAAAGGGCGAACCGAAGCTGAGATCGATTTCGTCGTCTTTCGCGAGAACACCGAAGGCGCTTACTGCGGCGCAGGCGGTTTCCTGAAACGCGGGACGCCCGAAGAGATCGCCACACAGGAGGAGATCAACACGCGCCGCGGCGTCGAACGCATCGTGGCCGCCGCCTTTGAACACGCGCGGCGACATGGGCGGCAGCGCGTGACCATGGCCGACAAATCGAACGTCCAACGTTTCGGCGGCGACCTGTGGCAGCGCGTCTTTCGGGAAGTCGCCGCGCGCTACGAAGAGATCGAAGCTGAGCATCAGTATGTGGATGCGATGGCGATGTTCATGGTGCTCGATCCGGGGCGCTACGACGTGGTGGTGACGAACAATCTGTTCGGCGACATCCTAACCGATCTCGGCGCTGGAATAGTCGGCGGATTGGGCGTTGCTGCTTCGGGCAACATCCATCCGGGGCGCGTTTCGCTGTTCGAACCTGTGCACGGCAGCGCGCCGCCGCTCGCTGGCAAGGGCGTGGCCAATCCGATTGGAGCTATCCTCACCGCAGCGATGATGCTAGAATATCTGGGATTCGATCGCGCGGCGCGCGAGATCGAACGGGCGGTGCGCGAGCAGATTGCCGCCGGCGAAACGACGCGCGATCTGGGCGGTTCTCTCTCGACGGCGGAAGCGGGGCGAGCGATCTGTCGGCGCATTGTCGGACGGTGAGAGAGCAGCAAGTGATGGCTTGGGTTGCGCATCTGCCGCCCTCATCTTCGAGGAAAGCGCCTTATGAACGACAAGGGGAGAGATTCAGCGCAAAGGTTTCTCGCCATCATCGTCATCATCGCGATGATGATGACGATGAGCATCCCTGCACCGGTGGTCGTCTTTTTCGCCATTGTCATCTATTTCGTCTGGCGCGCCGTCGAACGTTCGGAGCAGCAACAGATCGAAGGTATCTTCCACTTCTATGTGTTGGCCAACGAAATCTTGCGCGACGAAGATCGCCGCTGGTTCGGTTACGAAATCGCCGAAGTGATTGAGCGGGGCGAGGAGATTTTGCGCCTGATGAGAGATCCACCGCCGCTCGTCTACTTTGCGCTCGGCGCGCTTTATAAGAAGGCGGGCAATGCGAGCGCCGCCGCCGATCACCTCTCCGTGGTTCTCGAAAGCGATCTCGGCAACGAAAATAAGATCACCGTTCCGTCGCCGGAGTTGCGCTACTACGTGAAGATGCTCCGGCGGCTTGAGCGCGATCCGGCTGAAAAGCCGCAGTTGATGGCAGCCGTAAGGAGCTTGGAGCGGATGAGGCAAGCGCGCGCCGCACGTTTGCTCGCCGAAGCGCGCGAGCAATTGCAACGGCAGCCTGCCGCAACGCTCAGCTCGCAGCAACCGCGGGCGTTGCTTGAAGAGGCCAAGGCGGCTCATATCGTCGAAGAGGAGGACAGTGGCGCGCGGCTCGGCGAGCAGAAAGAGGCGCGGCGAAAAAGAGGAGAGGAGCCAGCGGCGCCGCCCCCCATCACGCAATTGCTGCGCGAGATGTACGATGAAGAAGAGCCGCCGAGGCGAAGTCAAACGTGAACTGCGGCGACGGTTTTTAGGTTGCGTTCACCTCGGCGACGCCGTTCAGTTTGCCGTAGGTGAGGGCTAGGTCCCGTCCGTTTTTCGGGCAGCAAAACTTTCGCGTTCACGATCGATGTTGACCGCTGAGATCATCGCCATCGGTTCGGAACTTCTCACGCCCGAGCGCGTTGACACCAACAGTTTGTGGCTCACCGAAAGGCTCAATCGGCTCGGCATCGAGGTCAAACTCAAAACCGTAGTCGGCGATGATGACGCGCGGCTTGAGGAAGCAGTGCGCGATGCGCTCAAACGCTCGCGCATCATCATCACCACGGGCGGATTAGGCCCGACAGAAGACGATATCACGCGCAAAACAGTTGCGCGCGCTCTGGGGCGGCGTCTGCTGCTCGACGATCGCGTTCTGCAAACGATACGCGAGCGTTTCATCGCTATGGGGAGGGCGATGCCGGAGATCAACGCGCGACAAGCGATGATCATCGAGGGTGCGGAAGCCTTGCCCAATCCGCACGGCACGGCCCCGGGTCTTTACCTCGAACACGACGGACGCGCCGTCGTCTTGCTGCCCGGACCACCGCGCGAAATGCGACCGATGTTTGAAGATCACGTCGCGCCGAAGCTCGAGGCGAAAGCTGGCGGCGTGCGCGTCGTGCGGCGCATCCTGCGCGTCGTTGGGATGGGTGAATCGGCCGTGGACGAGCGAATCGCGCCGGTCTACACGCAGTACAAAAATCCGACGACCACCATCCTCTTCAACCGCGCCGAAGTCGAGATCCACCTGACGGCGCGCGCCGCGAGCGAACAGGAGGCGGAACTGCTGCTCGATGGTCTCGCTGGTCAGATCGAAGAGCGTTTGGGCGATGCCATCTTCGCCTTTCGCGGCGAGACCATGGAAGAGGTGGTCGGGCTGCGACTGGCCGTCGGCGGATACACGGTGGCCGTCGCCGAAAGTTGTACGGGCGGTTTGATCGCGCAGCGGCTCACAGAGGTGCCCGGCTCTTCGGCCTATTTCCTCGAGGGCGTGGTCGCCTACTCGAACGAAGCGAAGAGGCGCACGCTCGGCGTCCCGCAAGAATTGATCGAGCGACACGGAGCCGTCAGCGCGCCCGTAGCCGAAGCGATGGCCGAAGGCGTACGTCGTTTGACCGAGGCCGATTTCGGCTTGGCCGTGACCGGCATCGCTGGTCCAACGGGCGGCACAGCGGAAAAACCCGTCGGGTTGGTCTTCATCGCGCTCGCCGACGACGCGCACGTCGAGCACAAGCGTTTGTTGCTGCCCGGTGACAGACATCTGATTCGTTGGCGCGCTTCGCAAGCGGCGCTCGATCTGCTGCGTCGAAGATTAATTTGATGAACATCACGGGCGCAATGACGTGACGTTGGGCGCCCTCTGCTTGGAGAAAGTCGCATGTAAACGGGTTCACCGAAGGTCAGGTTTTTAATCAAGGATCTGCGTGTAGATGAATCCACCGAAGATCGCGGCGATCCCAAGCAGTTCACCGGCGATCAGCAGGTACATGCCCCACGTGGTGATGAAGTTCCGCTCGCCGAATTGGTTGGTGATGGAGTTGCGCCATCCGAGTTGCACGTAGCGGGCGATGGCCGCCGCAAAGTAGAAAAGCGGAAGTGCGGCGAGGACGATCTGCCACCGAGACGGGAACGGGCTGTATTCAAGCAGCTTTGCCAGCACCAACGCCGCGAAGCTGTAAAGAAACGAAGCGCGATGTGCTATATCGACATAGACCGGTGCCAAATGGTCGCCGCTCATCATCATCCATCGGTATTTCCAAACGCCTGTCAATAACCCGATGAGAAGGAAGAGTCCCGACGCGAAAAGACACAGTTTGATGGCTGGAGTCAGCATACGTCGTCGCGGTTCAATGCGGACGGACATTCTATGTTAGTTCCTGCTTCGAACACAAGCTCAACGTGTCTTTACCATGGGAAGCTCTTTTCAGCAGCGACGAAGAGCACCTGCGTTTTCGAAGGCCGTGCTCTTGGAGGTTCCCGGTATCTGGGTCATTTATTCGTCGCAACGCTTATGTGTCCAGCGTTTCGTGATAAGATGAACCGGTCGTTCAACTGAATGAAACCGCTGTTGCTCATGCTCGTCGCCTATTGGCTCGGCTCGATCCCGTTCGGCTACTTGATCGTGAAGCTTGTGCGCGGCGATGACGTGCGTCGAACGGGATCTGGCGGAACCGGCGCGACCAACGTCACGCGCCGCGCGGGCAAGCTCGCCGGTCTCATCACGTTGTTTCTCGACGCGGCCAAAGGCGCTGCTGCCGTGTTGCTTGCTCGTCGCTTGGGTGGTGCCGACGCCTGGGTTGCGGTGGCGGGCGTAACTGCCATTTTCGGGCACATCTTCCCAGTATGGCTTGGATTTCGCGGCGGCAAGGGCGTGGCCACTGGGTTGGGAGTTTTCGTTGCATTGACGCCCGTCGCCGTTCTTCTGTTGGCGCCGATTTTCCTCGCCGTCGTCTTGACCACGCGTTACGTGTCGCTCGGCTCGATCACCTCTGCTGCCGCGCTGCCATTTGTCGTTTGGTGGTTGAAGCCGAATGATGGGCCTTTGATCGCGTGTGCGTTGGCGAGCAGCGCGCTCGTCATCTGGGCGCATCGCTCCAACATCGGACGTTTGATCGCTGGTACCGAGTCGAGATTCGGCGCGCGTGAAACGAGGCGCTGAACGGACTTCATGAACTTTCGGCGAGAGCGCGAACGACTCGTCTGTCGAACGCGCGTCTTGGTTTGCGGAAAGATCTGGTTCGGCATCACGTTTTGATCTTCAAACTGTCGTCGTGTCGCATCTTTTCGTCGAGACGGGAAGGTCGAGTTTCGTTTATGCAGGTCGCCATCATCGGAGCAGGCAGTTGGGGAACAGCGCTCGGCATCATGGCTGCGCGCAAAGGGCACGACGTGCGTTTATGGGCGCGGCGGACGGAAGTTGCCCAGAGGATCGAAGCCGAACGCGAAAATGCGCTCTACCTGCCGGGCCATCAACTGCCCCGACGTCTTCGCGCCACGGACGATCTCGAAGAGGCGCTGCGAGACGCTGAGATGGTGATTTACGCTTCGCCCTCACATGCGGCGCGGGATTTTGCGCGCGCAGCGCGTCGGTGGCTAGTTCCGGGCGCGGTGCTCGTCAGCGCTGCCAAGGGAATCGAAGGCGGAACGGGTGCCCGCGTTTCGGATGTTTTCGCCGCAGAGTTAGAGGAGCGCGCCGCGCGTGTAGTAGCGCTTTCAGGGCCGTCTTTCGCCCGCGAAGTGGTCGCCGGACATCCGACGGCGATTGTGGCTGCCGGTCGGTCGCTCGACGAGGCGCGGCGCGTGCAGTGGGCGTTGAGTTACGAGAACTTGCGCATCTACGCCAACGACGACTTGACGGGCACGGAGATGGGCGGGGCGGTCAAAAACGTCATCGCGCTCGCTGCTGGGATGGTCGTCGGACTCGGTTTGGGGGCGAATAGTCTGGCCGCGTTGATCACGCGCGGTTTGGCGGAGATGACGCGTTTGGCAGTGGCTGCGGGCGCGCGCCTTGAAAGCATGCTGGGTTTGGCTGGGGTGGGAGATCTAGTTTTGACCTGCACGAGCGAACAGTCGCGCAATCGGCGCGTCGGACGGGAGTTGGGGCGCGGGCGACGACTCGAAGAGGTTCTCAGCGAAATGCACGAAGTGGTCGAGGGAGTGCGAACGACGCCTGCCGTTCGATTATTGGCCGCGCGTTGCGGCGTACGCATGCCGATCACTGACGCCGTGCATGCCGTACTCTACGAAGGATGTGAAGCTCAGCGAGCAGTGGCTGAACTGATGGCTAGACCGCTGCGCGACGAGTTCGATTGATCGTCATTGGACTCGCTCTCGGGAAAAGAGCTAAACTTAGCGTCCCGATCCTCATCGGGACGCGGAGCGACAAATGGCAGAAGAAGAGCGGGTCATCGTAACGAATCGGGCCGCATTGCACGACTATCAGATCCTCGATCGCTACGAAGCGGGAATCGCTTTGACCGGCACTGAAGTCAAGAGCATACGCAACGGCCAGATTCAGCTTCGGGATTCCTACGTCGCTGTGCGCGACGGCGAAGCGTGGTTGATGAACGCGCACATTTCGCCTTACGCGCACGGCAACCGGCTCAATCACGAGCCATTGCGCACGCGCAAACTGCTCCTTCATCGCCACGAGATAGAGCGTTTGGCGAAAGCATCCAGCGTGCGCGGCATGACGCTCGTTCCAACGCGCGTCTATTTGAAGAACGGGCGCGTCAAGCTCGAAATCGGCGTGGCGCGTGGCAAAAAGATGCACGACAAGCGCGAAGCCGAAATGCGTCGTACCATCGAACGCGAAACTCGCGCGCAACTCAAACAACGTAGTGGCAAAGTCGAATAGAAAGGAAGTCATGCATGGAGATAGAAGTCAGCTCAGGGCGGTACAAGGAAGCAGCAGTGGAGGCTTTGGCGGTCCTCGTCTTCAAAGACGAGCGAGTCGAAGAGGGCTTTTTGCGGGAGTTGAATGATGCCGCGGGCGGCATCCTCGCCGAGGTCGTCGGCACGGACGAGTTCAAGGGCAAGGAGGGCGAGACCCTCTACCTTCACTTGGCGCCAGGCAGTCAACTGACCGCGCGTCGTTTGCTGCTGGTCGGCGTCGGCGAAAAGCAGGATTATCGCCCGTCAACCCTCTCGCAATGGGCTGGCACGGCCGTGCGTGCGCTTCGCAGTCGAGGGGCGAAATCTGTCGGCCTTGTGCCGCGCGCTGCCGAGATCGGTCCGGAACAGGCAGCCGCTTCAGCCATTGAGGGGGCGATCATCGGTCTATTCGAGACGGACAAGTACCGCACGGTTGACAAAGATGAACGGCGCATCGAGCGCCTTCTCGTCATTGAAGATGGCGACGAAGCGGCATTGCGACGCGGGGCCGAGCGCGGGCGCATCATCGGCGAAGCGGTCAACCTCGCGCGCGACTTGGCCAACGAACCGAGCGTCTTCATGACGCCGACCATTCTCGCCGAGCGTGCTAAACAGGTCGCCGAAGAGCGCGGCTTGGAGTTCGACGCGCTCGATCCGGCGCGCATGGAGCGGGAGGGGATGGGCGCTTTGCTCGCTGTTGCGCGCGGGTCAGAGGAGCCAGCGCGCCTGATTGTGCTTCGCTACACGCCCAAAGGGGGAAAGAAGGGCGACGGTCTGCTTGCGCTGGTCGGCAAGGGCGTGACTTTCGACACCGGCGGCATCTCGATCAAGCCGAGCGAAGGCATGGACCAGATGAAATACGACATGTCAGGCGGGGCGGCAGTGATCGCTGCCATGCGGGCGATCGCGCAACTCGATATCTCGATCCCCGTGCTCGGCCTCGTCCCGGCGGTGGAGAACATGCCTTCAGGACGCGCATACAAGCCGGGCGATGTGCTCCGTTCGATGTCCGGCAAGACGATCGAAGTGCTCAACACCGATGCCGAAGGACGTTTGATCCTAGCCGATGCTATCGCTTACGCGAAGAAGCTCGGTGCCACCCGCGTCGTCGATGCGGCGACGTTGACCGGTGCCGTGTCAATCGCGCTCGGCGATGTCAACGCGGCGGTGCTCGGCACGGATCAACAACTGATCGATGAGATCATCGAGGCGGGACGCGAGGTCGGCGAAAAGTTCTGGCAGTTGCCGCTCGACAAAGAATACTCCAAGCAGATCAAGTCCGACATCGCCGACATCAAAAACATCGGCGGACGTAAAGCTGGAACGATCACGGCGGCGGCTTTCATCAAGGAGTTCACCGAAGGGTTGCAGTGGGCGCATCTGGACATCGCGGGCACGGCTTGGGCCGATGAGGCTAAGCCTTATCGCGCCAAGGGGCCGACCGGACTGCCCGTGCGCACTTTCATCCGGTTGGTCGAAAAAGAAGCCGCCAAGCAATAGAGCGCTTTTGAAGGTATAGAAGATTAGCGCGAGTCGGTCGCTCGAGGTCGGCTCGCGTCTGTTCAAAAAGAGGGATTTTTCACCGCGTTCGATCAGCGCGTTCGACGCAGTTGGTCAGAACCCCCTTTGGTTAAAACAGCTCGCCGGGACGACGCGTTCATGCGCGATCCGAGCAAATCAACCACAAAGCACCGACCCGCCGTTGACGTTCAGTATCTCGCCCGTGATGTGGCGCGCCCAGTCGGAGGCGAGAAAGACGATCGCTGTGGCGATGTCGTCCGGTTGCGCGACGCGACGCAGCGGAATCGTGTCGACGACGCGCTGCTTGTAAACTGGGTCGGCAAAGACGCCCTGACACATGTCGGTATCAACCCAGCCCGGAGCGACGCAGTTGACGCGAATATCGGGCGCTAGTTCGACGGCCAGCGATTTCGTGAAACTGATCTGCCCGCCCTTGGAGGCGGCGTAGTTCGAGTATCCGGCTTCGCCGCGTTGCCCGGCCGTCGAGCTGACGATGACGATCGAACCCGAACGCGCCCGCTTCATGTACGGCACGACGGCACGGCACACGGTCCACGTCCCCTTGAGGTTGATGTCGAGCACGCGATCCCAAAGTTCTTCGCTCATCTCTTCGACCAGTGCGCCTTCCCATACGCCAGCGTTGGCGACGAGGATATCAACGCCGCCGAACTTTTCAGCTGCGCGGCGGATCAGCTCGCTCGCTTCCTCAACGTCGGTGACGTCAGCGCGCACGGCGACCGCTTCGCTGCCGCGCGCGCCACAAGCGCGCACAACCTCTTGCGCCGCCTCCTGATTGCCGGCGAAATT
This sequence comes from Pyrinomonas sp., assembly GCF_040289685.1. NCBI lineage: Bacteria > Pseudomonadati > Acidobacteriota > Blastocatellia > Blastocatellales > Pyrinomonadaceae > Pyrinomonas > Pyrinomonas sp. The sequence goes on along the minus strand of NZ_PSLQ01000056.1, from coordinate 3,390 downwards.
GATCACGACGTTGGCGCCTGCTTCGGCCAAGCGCTGCGCCGTTGCGCGTCCGATGCCGCGCGAACCGCCTGTGACGATCGCCGTCTTCCCGCGCAGCAGTTCGCGTGGGAAAGGGATGATTCTGGCCTCTCGATTCATCTTCGATTCCCTTGAGGCTTCGATCTTACCACGACATTGAGGCTTTTTTCGATGATCGGCCTCGTTTCATCTTTTCTCGACAAAGTCGGCGTCAGCTTCGTCCGGCGTGCGATTCGAGGTCCGCTGAACGGCGAGCGCTCGTTGGCGATGTCGGAAGCGGTCGAATCGGCGTCGCTTTCGCCCCTCTCTACTCGGCAACGATCGAGAGCGGCAGGCCGCATCGGTCGGGAAGCCAACGCTGAAGCCTTCGTGCCCAGCTCGCTCGTCGAGAAGCAGAGCGAGCCATTCTATCGGGAAGCCCACCGCCGAAGCCTTCGCGCTTTTGGGAAGCGGTCGAAATTGACATCGATCCCTCCGATGTGGTTAAACTTTAAAGACTTCCAGCGAGACGCGAAAACACGGTGAAGAGTCGAAACCGCAGCGTGACCACGTTCGGATCGCGAGCAGCCATCCTTTTGCTCGTGCTCACCGTCTACGCTTTTCTCGCCAATGCAACGCACTACCATTGGTCGCGAAATGCAGTTTCGCGCGCGAACGTCGCCGACGAGCGTCGGCCCTGTCCCGCACCCGATCAAACAGGTGGCGCACATTGCGCGCTTTGTCAACTGCAACGCGATTTTCTACATGATCCGGGCTGCGCCCCTGCCGTGGCGCTTTACGTGCCACCTCGTTTGAAAACCCTCGTCGCAAGCGATGCGGCACGTCTTTCCGGTCCTCGGCTGCTTGCACCCTCGAATCGCGCTCCTCCGCAAGTTTGAACCCAACGAGCGGTGGGATTTCAAGCCGACGCTTCCAACGCACTGGCTTGGTGTGTGCGAAAGCGTCGATAAAGAGGCGCATCTTTCGAGACCATTAACCGAGGAGCGATCATCATGTTGAGGAGAAGAGCAATCATCGGAACGATCTTGTCGTTCATCTTTTTATGCGGCTTTTCAGCCATGGCTCAGAACACGGGCGTCTTACGCGGCACGGTGACCTTGGAGCAGAACGGGCAGCCGCTCCATAACGCCCAAGTTACGGTCGTGCAGTTGCGGCGCACGGTCAACACCGACGAGGGAGGGCAGTACCAATTCGAGCGCGTGCCGCCGGGCACCTACCGCGTCGTCGTGCATGCCGCTGGTTTTCCGGATGCAGTTGCCACCGTCAATGTCGCCAGCGGCGAGACGGCCACGCTCGACTTTCAGATGAAACTCTCGCCATTGCGCGAAGAGGTTACGGTGACGGCTGCCGGTCAAGAACAACTGGCTTTTGAAGCTTACCAGTCCGTTGAGACGATTAGCTCCATCGAGCTAGCGCAACGCAGCCACACTTCCATCGGCGAGGTGCTGGAAAATGAACCGGGCGTCGCCAAGCGCAGCTTCGGTCCAGGGTCGGCACGCCCCGTGATTCGCGGCTTCGATGGCGATCGCGTGCTGGTCCTGCAAGACGGCTTGAACGTCGGCTCGCTCGGTTCGCAATCGGGCGATCACGGCGAGCCGTTGGATGTGCTCAATCTGGATCGCGTCGAGATCGTGCGCGGTCCGGCAACGCTGCTCTACGGTTCGAATGCGATTGGCGGCGTCGTCAATGCCATCAGCAATCACTTCGACGCACCCGATCGCCCGCAAGAAGGGCTGCGCGGTTACTTGACGAGCAGCGTCGGCAGCGCCAACGCGCTGGGCGGCGGTGGCGGCGGCATCGAGTACGGTGTCGGCAACTTCCTGTTTTGGGGCAACGCGAGCGGCCAGCGTACCGGCGATTACAGCACGCCGCTCGGCAAAGTGCCCAACTCGAAGACGCGCTATGGCAACGGTGGCGGTGGTCTGGGTTACTACGCTGATCGCGGCTTCTTCGCCTTCGGGTACAACTATGATCGCCGACGTTACGGCGTGCCCTTTGCTGGGCAGATCGAAAGCGGCGGAGCAGAGAACGCCCCCATTGATCTTTCGATGCGACGGCATAACGCGCGCTTAAGCGGCGGGTTACGCGATCTAGACGCTTTCATCACCGGCCTGCGCTTTTCGCTCGATTACGCCGATTACCAGCACAAAGAACTCGAAGGCGATGTGGTCGGAACGACCTTCAACAACAAGCAATATGCCTATCGTGGACTCTTCGATCAAAAAAAGGTCGGGCGGTGGTCTGGCAGTTTCGGGTTTTCGGGTCTGCACCGCGATTACGAAACCATCGGCGCTGAAACGTTGGCTCCGCCCGTACGACAAAACGTCTTCGCCGCGTTCACGCTCCAGCAGATAGATTTCGAACGCTTCGGCTTTCAGTTCGGCGGGCGCATCGAGAACACGCGCTACCGTCCAACGGGCGCGCCTGACCGTTCGTTTACCGGATTTTCGGGCGCTGCTGGCATGCGCTTTAATCTCGCCGAAGGGTGGACGTTTGTCGCCAACTACACGCACTCTTACCGCGCCCCGGCGCTGGAGGAGCTGTACAACAACGGACCGCACATCGGGACGCTGACTTTCGAGGTCGGCAATCCCAACTTGCGCCGCGAACTCGGCAACGGACTGGACCTCTCCTTGCGCCACTCGTCGCGTCGCGTGCGCGCCGAAGCGAACTTCTTCTACTATCGCATCAAGGATTTCGTCTTTCTCGCGCCGACCGGTGAGATCGAAGACGGATTGCCCGTCGCAAATTACTCGCAGGCCAAAAGCCGGTATTCAGGAGCGGAACTCAAGGCTGAGATCGGTTTGGTGCCGGACCGGCTCTTTCTCGATCTCGGTTTCGATACGGTCAAAGCGCGCATCATTTCCACCGATACCCCGCTGCCGCGCATCCCGCCAACGCGCGGTCGCGTCGGACTCGATTTCCGCTTCAACGGGTTGAGCGTTCGTCCCGAGGTCGTGCTCGCCGATCGGCAAAACGACATCTTTCCGCTTGAGACGCCAACGGCAGGATACGCGGTCTTCAACCTGCTCGCTTCCTACACCATTCCGCGCCAGCACTATTTGCACGTGTTCGGCGTGGAGGCGTTCAACTTGGGCGATCGGCTCTATCGCAACCACGTTTCGTTCATCAAGGACCTCGCGCCCGAAATCGGACGTGGCGTCCGCTTCAACTATACGCTACGCTTCTTCTGAAACTTTCAAAGGGTGGACGAACGCTCCTTGTTCGTTCACCCCGCTCGCTTCCCTCGGCGCACCCTGAACGACAAGGACCGACCTGCATGCCAGCGATGGGCAAGTGACGTCCTCCCCTCAATATGAGGGGCATCCCCAAAGGAATGGACGCGAGAGCACGCGTCGCGCGCGCTTCGGT
>NZ_PSLQ01000055.1:6120-24138 GCF_040289685.1 Pyrinomonas sp. | reverse complement strand
CGAGATGATGCCTAACGGCACGGCGAGCGGCAACGTCAGCAGGATCGTCACCGGATGGATGAAGGATTCAAACTGCGCCGCCAAGACCATGTACATGAAGATGAACGAGAGCAAGAAGGCGAGAGCGAAGTAGAATCCAGCGCGACCGAGTTCTTTGGACCGCCCAGCCAAGCCGGTCGTGTAACCCGGCTCGAGGTTCATCTCGCGCACGAAGCGGTTCAATTGCTCGATCACCGCCGCTTGCGACCCGCCGGGACGCACGTTGGCCGTCAAAGTCACTTGACGCTGACGATTCAAACGTTCGATCGAAGACGGCCCTGTGCCCTCCTGCAATCGCACGACTTGATCGAGCGTGACGTAGCCGAGCTTGGTCGAAGGGACGACCATGTTGCGAAGCGCTTCGGGCGTGGCGCGCGCTGGTCCGATGGCGCGCACTTCGACGTCGTACTGTTCGGTTCCCTCGTTGAAGGTCGAGACCTTCTGCCCGGCGACGAGCGTGTTCAGCGCTTGCGCGATGTCGCCGACGCGCACGCCGAGATCGGACGCACGCGCGCGATCGACGCTGACGCGCAGCTCAGGTTTGCCGACGTTGAAGGTGGTATCCGTATCGACCACGTCCGGAATGGTCTTCATCTTCTCAAGCAAGGCTTGCGAATAGTCTCGCAGCTTGTTGAGATCGGGACCGCTGATGACGTATTGGATATCGGCGTTGCGAAAACCGCCGCCCGAAATAGCCGAGACTTGCTGCACGCTGGCGCGAAGGTCTTTCGGATACTTCTTCAGCAGTTCGCGCGCGCGTTCCATCAACTCGATCTGCGAGAGCTTCCGCTCTTCAATGGGCGTCAACTTAACGTAGATCGAAGCGCTGTTGGCGATCTGTTGCTGCCCGCCGCCGACCGTGGTCAGCGTATCGGTCACGCCAGGAAGCTCGCGCAGTTCGCGCGCGATCCGTTCGGCGATCGTCGCCGTCGCCGCCGGCGTCGAACCTTCCGGCGCGCGCAAAGTGACCTCGAACTGCGACTGGTCATCCACAGGCAAGAAGTTCTTGCCGATACGCGCAAAGAGCGGGAAAATGCTTAAGATCACCGCTACGCTCAGCAGAACGACCACCCAGCGATGGGCTAGCGACCACTGAAGCAAGCGCGTGTAGGTGCGATCGATGGCGCGGAAAAAGCGCGATTCTTTTGATGTGTGAACGTGCGGCAGCGCATCATCAGCGGAGAGCGGGCCGTTGGAATAGGTCTCAGCCAGTTTCTCGCTCTCGCGCGCCTCGCGCTCGGCAGGTGCTGGCGCGTCGGGCGACGTTTCGTCCGCTCCCGTTTCGGGACGGCGCAAAAGTCGCGCCGACAGCATCGGCGTCAAGGTGAAAGAGACGAGCAAGCTCACCGCAATGGCGAACGAAGCGGTGAAACCAAATGACGACATGAAGCGCCCGACGATGCCGCGCATGAATCCGACCGGGACGAAGACGGCCAGCAGCGAAAGCGTCGTCGCCATCACCGCCAGTCCGATCTCGCGCGTCGCCTCGATCGCCGCTTGAAACGGCGCCATCCCCTTCTCTTCGATGAAGCGGTAGATGTTCTCCAGAACGACGATGGCGTCATCGATCACGATGCCGACCATCAAAGTCAAAGCGAGCATCGTGATCTGATTGAGCGTGTAACCCATCGCGGCCATCAATCCAAAAGTCGCAATGATCGAGGTTGGGATGGCAATGGCCGCGATGATCGTCGAGCGGATGTTCCACAAAAAGAGGAAGACGACGATGGCAGCAAGGATGCCGCCTTCGATCAAGTGCGTTTCGATCGATTTGACCGCCGCTTTGATGAAGATCGATTGATCGCCGACGATCTCCGTGCGCACGTCAGGCGGCAGCGTCGGCGCGATCTCGGCCAAACGCTCTTTGACGGCCTCTGCTACGGCGACCGTGTTCTGCCCCGACTGCTTGGAGACGATCAACGACACAGCTGGCTGGCCGTTGAGCAACGCGAGCGAACGTTGCTCTTCGGTGCCGTCCTCGGCGTAACCGATGTCGCTCAGCTTCACCGGATAGGAGCCGCGCGTGACGATCGCGATGTTGTTGAAATCCGCCGGCGTGCGCAGACGTCCCGCCGTGCGCACGACCAGCTCGCGCGCTCCCTCGTCTATGCGCCCGCCCGGAAGCTCGATGTTCTGCAAACGGATGGCGTTGGCGACGTCGATCGGCGTGACCCCATATGCGCGCATCTTCTCCGGATCGACTCGAATGTTGATCTGTCGCCGAGCGCCGCCGACGATCTGCACTTGGCCGACGCCGTTGACCGACTCGATCTTCTTCTTGATCTGCTTGTCGGCGATCTCGGTCACCTCACGCAAAGAGCGCGGAGCCGAGACGGCGATGCGCAGTATGGGCGCGGCGTCGGTGTCGAGCTTTTGCACGACGGGCGCTTTCGCCGTCTCCGGCAGGTTCGGGATGACGAGATTCACCTTGTCGCGTACTTCTTGCGCCGCAACGTCGGCGTTCTTCTCCAACAAGAAGGTGATGTAAACTTGCGAAACGCCTTCCACCGATGCCGAGCGCAGTTCATCAATGCCGCTGATGGTGTTGACCGCTTCCTCGATCTTATCCGTGATCTCGGTTTCGATCTCCTCGGGCGAGGCGCCCGGATTGACGACCGTCACCGTGATGGTCGGGAAATCTATCTTCGGAAAGAGATCGACGCCCAACGAAAAGAAGGAGAAGATGCCGACCACCGTCAGCGACAAGATCAACATCGTCGCAAAGACGGGCCGTCGAACGCATATTTCCGCTAGCTTCTGCATGGCACTTGACCCAAAACGCGCCCGGCTCGATAAATCGAAAGCGAGCGGGCGCCTAAAAGCGCGCGCTCACTGCCTGACCGGCATGCCGTCGCGCAGCTTATCGAGATTGCTGGTCGCCACCAGTTCGTCGGCGGCGACGCCATTCTTCACTTCCACAAGATCGCCTTCCGTCTGGCCCAGTTGCACGACGCGCTCTTCGGCGCGCCCATCCTTGATGACGAAGATGCGGTTGATGCCCCCCTCGGCGCGCACGGCCCGCTGCGGAATGAGCACCGCCGGTTGAGACTCAGGCAGCAAGATGCGCACCGTCGCAAACTGACCCGGCTTCAACAAACCTTCGCCGTTTTCGATTTCGGCTTCGACGATCAACGTGCGCGAGGCGGCGTTCAAACTGGGCGATAGACGCACCACGCGACCGCTGAAGTTTCGATCCGGATAAGAAGCGACGTTGACCGAAACGCTCTGCCCCGGGCGCACGGCGCCGAGCGATCGTTCCGGAATCTCGATGCGCACGCGCATCGGATTGGTGCGCACGATGGTCGCGATCTTCGACGAAGGAGTGACGTATTCGCCGATGTCCGCCGGTCGGTCGGCGACGTAGCCGCTGATCGGCGCCACCACCACCGCGTCACGTATGGCTTTGCGCGCTTGTTCGACCTGCGCTGCGGCGGCTTCGGCAGCCGCGCGCGCCGTCTGCACGGCGGCGTAGGCTTGCCGCGCCTGTGCGAGCGCGGCTTGGTATTGCTCGCGCAACTGATCGCGCTGCGCGCGCTGCTGGTCATATGAAGCGCGCGAGACGTCGCCCGATTCGACGAGTCGTTCGTAACGGCGCAGTTGCTTTTCGGCCAGATCCAACGCCGCGCGCGCCGCTTGCACCTCGGCGACGCGCGCCGGATCGAACGGCTGACCGGGACGAAGACCGATTCGCTCTTCCGCTTGTCGGACGTTGGCGCGCGCTTGTTCGAGCTGCGCTTCAGCCTGCTCCAAGCGCAGACGCGAATCCGCGTCTTCAAGTCGTACGAGCACGGCGCCGCGCGTGACGTAGCTGCCGAGATCGACAGCCACTGTCGCGACGCGACCAGCGACGTTCGGTGCGACGTCCGTCTGCTCGTCGGCGGCGAGCGATGCGGTCGCTTCGATGAAACGGGGCAACGCACGTTGAATGGCCGCTGCGGTGGTCACTTCGACTGGCGTCGGCGAAGGCAACGGCGCGCGGTTCTCGTTCTTTGATTCGGCTTGCGACCCTCGGCAACCGCTCAGCCCGCACGTGCCGAAAAGAAGAAGGAGCGCAAGGGCCAAAGAATGAATGGGTTCAAATCGCATTGCTCGTCCTCATCTTAATCCATCGTTCGCTGCTGAGGTGGACTGATTTTTACGCTTCAATGTGCGTTGCTGTTTCCGTTTTTTTGAACTTTCTCTCTCCGGACGCACTTTCTCGCTGCGCATCGCGCTTGATTCGGCGCCCTTTGACGTTTTCGCCGAAGCAGCGATCCCCTCAAAGAGCACGGTCGTGTAGTCGCGTGCCGCCCGCTCCGTGCTGATGCGAAACAAAGAGCGCTCCGGATCGAAGATCAGATCGACCAAAGAGCGGTGCATGATCATCCCGATAAAAGCGCTGCCGATCAGATGCGGATGAAGATCGGACCGGATCGCGCCTGCGCGCTGCTGCTCCTGTACGTGCGCGCGCATGAAATTAGCCATCGGCAGCACCTGTTGCTCCCAAAAGAGGCGGAAGAATTCACGCCCCTCCAGCGCTGAGTAGAGCAACAGGCGCAAGAACTCAACATCCTGCTCGTGGCATTCGAGGAAGTGGCGCGCCAAGTCCATGAAGAAGCGCCGTTCATCGGCGGCGCCCTCCACTGAGGTGGCAAAGGCAACCATGCCAGTCTTGGCATCGAATTGCCCGCAGGCCTGCGCCGGCCCGGCAGAGCAAGCTTTGGCGTCGATGATCGCGCGGTAAAGGTCCTGTTTGGTGGCGAAATGGCGAAAGATCATCGCTTCGGAAACGCCCGCCGCCTGCGCGATTTCGCGCGTCGTCGTGCCGCGAAACCCGCGCTCGGCGAACAGTCGCGTGGCCACACGCACGATCTGCGCGCGCCGTTCTTCGCCAGACATGCGCGTCGTTGAGCGCGGCGACGCTTTCGGTTCGGTCCGCTCGGTTTGCATCGAGCCTCTTCCCCCCTCCAAAAGTAAGTGCTTACTTACCAACATCCGCCGCCTTTGTCAAGCTGACTCCCGCTCGGTCGTCCGCGTTAGCCTGAGCGAGGCGTCGAGCGGCCACCGGTGGCGCGCGTCAGTGGAGGTCCTGCAGGCTGGCCTCACTCGGCGCGGCTCGTGCCGCTCGCTCCGATCCAAACCGTCTTGATGTTGACGAACTCGCGGATGCCGAAGACGCTCAACTCGCGCCCGTAACCAGAGCGCTTGACGCCGCCGAACGGCAGGCGCGGGTCGGAAGCGACCATGCCGTTGATGAAGACCAACCCTGCTTCAAGCTCCTCGATGAAGCGCTCGCGCTCCTTTTCGTCGCGCGTCCACGCGCTGCTTCCCAGACCGAAACTCGTTTCGTTCGCCAGGCGAAGCGCGTCATCCACGTCGCGCGCGCGAAAGAGCATGGCAACGGGACCGAAAACCTCCTCGCAACGTGCGGGCGCCATCTCAGGGATGTCGGCGAGCACCGTCGGTGCATAGAAGAAGCCTGGGCGATTGAGCCGTCGTCCGCCGGTGAGCAATCGCGCGCCGGCAGCGATCGTCCTTTCGACCTGCGTGACCACCGTCTCGAGTTGATCCTGTGTGGCGAGCGGGCCGACTTCTGTTTCCGGGTCCAGCGGATCGCCCACTTTCAAGCCCTCCATCGCGGCGACGAACCGCCGCTCGAATTCGGCATAAACTTCTTGATGCACGATGAAGCGTTTGGCCGCGATGCAAGATTGACCGTTATTGATGGTACGGGCGCGCACAGCCGTTTTCACTGCTTCGTCCAAGTCAGCGCTCGGCATAACAATGAACGGATCGCTCCCGCCCAGTTCAAGCACGGTCTTCTTGATCTCGCTGCCAGCGATGGCGGCCACGCTCGCGCCAGCGCCCTCGCTGCCAGTCAACGTAGCGGCGACCACACGCCGATCTCGCAAGATCTTCTCCACGGCGCGCGACTCGACGAGCAGCGTCTGAAAGACGCCTTTGGGGAAACCGGCTCGCTCGAAGATGCGCTCAATAGCCAGCGCGCACTGAGGCACATTCGAAGCGTGTTTGAGAAGAGCGACGTTGCCGGCCATGAGCGCTGGCGCGGCGAAACGAAAGACCTGCCAAAAGGGGAAATTCCACGGCATGATGGCAAGCACAGGGCCCAACGGCTGGTAGCGCACGAAGCTACGCGCGGCGTTGGTTGCGACCTCTTCGTCGGCGAGGAAACGAGCGGCGTTCTCGGCGTAGTAACGACACGCCCACGCGCACTTTTCAACCTCTTCAACGGCAGCCTTCAATAGCTTGCCCATTTCGGTCGTCATCAGGCGGGCGAAGTCCTCCTTCTCCGCTTCGAGTATGGCAGCGGCGCGGTACATCTTCGCGCCGCGATCTGCGAGATCCGTCCGGCGATAAGACCGGAAAGCTTCCGCTGCCGCGCGCAGACACGCCTCTACCTCTTCGTCGGAAAAGGGTGTGAAAGATCGCAAAGTTTCGCCCGTCGTTGGGTTGGTGCTCTTGATCGCCATCTTGAACCTCCCTTGAAAGAAATCGCCCCGGAAATCGCTTCGACGGCGGGAACCTCCAGCCTCCGCCGCCGTTTTTTCCAAGCGCCGGCGCGCTCTCCAAACGAGTATAGCGCGTCAGCATTCCTCAAGCATCTTCCCTTCTCCCGCTCTCCCCAACGGCGGGCGGTTGTCGCGGCCCATCTGTAAGCTAATCTCGCCCAAACCAAGTTGGACTTTCGTTTTGAAAAGATCGGGTTTGTCGCGGCCCATTTGTAAGCTGATCGCCGCTCGTCGCTCGTTCTTCGCTTTTGGCGGAAAGGCTTTTCGGCTGAACGGTGCCCGATTCGGCGCTGTACTGTAACTGTGCTCGTGCGCCAAAGGCGCGTGTACAATTTTGCAACAAAAGGCGCGGTTGCGCCTCCACGCGAACAGTTCTTTGCTTGGCCGCAGCGAGAGCGGAGCGAACGGCACATGGTTTGCTCTTACAGTTTTTCGAGCGTCGTTCACATATAAAGAATCGTACGTTCAAACGACTTCGGATCGAAAAGGAGATCAAAAACCATGTCACAGAACAGAGATGACGCGGTCAATTACGGCTATGGACCGGCCAGCGGGTCGAGCGAAAGCTCTTACTCAACGACTGGATCGAGCAGCGACACTTCGCTTACCAGTCAAGCGCGCGAACAAGCGCAGCACATCGGTCAAAAGGTCGCCACAGCCGCGACACAAGCCAAGGAGTACATCTCCGAGAAAGCCACAGTCGTCGGCGAGAAGATCAAAGGCTTGCAGAACACGGACATCCGCGAAGTGGCGGAGAACGCCAAGTCTTATGCGCGTCAGAACCCTGGGCAAGCCCTGTTGATCTCGGCGGCAGCTGGATTCCTGCTCGGCTTGCTTTTGCGCGGCGGACGTCGGTAAAACGCCGGACGCGAAAGGAGGGCCCGACCATGGCTGAACTGGAACGCAGCGCCACCGGAGCAGCGCCGGCATTGAAACATCACGCCGACTTGGAGAGTCTGCCGGCTTTATTCGGACGTTTGGGCGACGATGTCGTCAAACTGCTCGATACCAAGATAAGCCTGCTTCGCGTGGAACTTCGCGAGGAGATTGCGGCATATGTTCGCGGCCTTGTTCTTTTCGCCTTTGGAGCGTGCATTGCCCTCATCGGCGTGGTGCTGCTGAGCACGGCGCTGGCTTTCTTCATCTCCAGCATGTTCACCGGCATTGAGCCACCGAACCACTATGCGCTCGGCTTCTTGCTCACCGGCGCGTTGCTTGCCATCATTGGCGGTGGCATCGCGCTGACAATGAAGAGGCGGCTGGCCGCGCAGAGCGTGGTGCCGAGGCAAAGCCTAGAGGAGTTGAGGAAGGACAAACAATGGCTCAAGAGAGAGATTCAATCGTAGCGCGAACGGCGCCCGGTGAACTAACCAAAGAGGAACTGCAACGGCGCATGGAAGAGACGCGCGAATCCATCGCCCACACCGTCGAGGAGATCAAGGATAACGTGGCAACACAATACCAACAGGTCAAGGAGGCGCTCGATTGGCGCGAACAATTCCGTCGCCGCCCATTGGCGTTCACTGCCGGAGCTTTCGGCGTCGGCTTTCTGCTCGGTTACAGCATCGGCGGGAGCTTGACTTCTGGCGAAGAGGAAAGCTGGGACACGAGAGGCGTCGCCACCCCCTATGAAAAGGCTTACATGGCCCCGGCGGCGGAATCCGAAAAACCTAGCGTCGTCGAGCGACTCAAGGAGTCACGCGCCTATGCGCGTTTGCAGGAGGAGATCTCCAACATAGGCGAGCGCGCAGTGGAACAGCTGGCGACCACGGCGCAAACCGTCGTGCTGCCGCTGTTGTTCGCCAAGGTGGGAGAGATCATCGGACTCGATCTTTCAGGTCGAAAAAAAGAGCCTGAAAAACAGCCGGAACCGTCGGCACGCGCCGCTTCCGCCGCCGCGAGCACCGAGGCAGCGACCAGCGCACAGAGCACAAGGAGCGGCGGATACGGTTCCGCTTGAAACATTTTTGCGGCCAACGAGGCCGCAAGCTAGAGCAAGGGGGAACAAGGGGATGTGATTAAAAGGCAGTCCTTATGGACTGCGAACGAGCTAGGGTTAGGGCTGCTGTAAGCACACCGCACTCTGTGCGGTGTGCTTTCTCGCTTTCAGCGGGCCTTTTCTGGCAGACCTCTCGGCATCGCTTCGGACTAACACCGATGACTTTCAACCTGCCGACCAGCGAGGTCCAAAACGGTTCGATTCACGCTTTCCGGTCTTGGTGTGCTATGCTCGGCTTTCGGATTTCGTTTGCTCTTAGCGTGGTGGGAGCACCGCTTTGGGCCGAAGGTTCCTCGGCGCACAGCGCTAGAGCTTTGGGGGCCGTAAAAGAGCCGCTTCCGCCATTGTTTGAAGAGTCTACACGTTTCGCTCATGGATCTGCTCTCATCGCTCAATCAAGCTCAACGCGAAGCTGTGACCGCAACCGATGGTCCGGTTCTTGTTTTGGCCGGGGCCGGGTCGGGCAAAACGCGCGTCATCGCCCACCGCATCGCTTATCTGATCGCCGAACGCGGCATACCACCGGCGAACATCTTGGCCGTGACCTTCACCAATAAAGCAGCCGAGGAGATGCGTGAGCGCGTCGAGCAACTGCTGCGCGGCACGCCTTTGCCAAGCGCACCGCTGATCTCGACCTTTCACAGCTTGTGTGTGCGTATCCTTCGCCGGGACATCGAAGCGCTTGGCGAAGGCTACACGCGCGACTTCACGATTTACGATCAAGACGATTCCGTCCGTTTAGTGAAGAACTGTTTGCGGGAACTAGGCTACGACGAACAGCGTTTGAACGCTCGCTCCGTCCAATCGGCCATCAGTCACGCTAAAAACAGCGGTTTGGATGCCGAAATGTACGCCGCCCGCGTGGAACCGAACGACGAACGACGCGCTGCCATTGCGCGCGCGTTTCGCCTGTACGATGAGCGCTTACGCAGTAACAACGCGCTCGATTTCGATGACCTCCTGATCAAAACGGTACGTCTTTTGCGCCGCGCGGACCAAGTGCGCGAGCGCTACAACGACCGCTTCCGCTACATTCTCGTCGATGAGTACCAAGACACAAACGCGCTGCAGTTTGCGCTTATCCACCTGCTTACCGAACGGCAGCAGAACATCTGCGTTGTCGGCGATGAAGATCAATCGATCTACCGCTGGCGCGGCGCGGACATCACGAACATCCTGAATTTCGAGCAGCACTACAAAGACGCGCGCGTCATTCGACTCGAACAGAACTACCGCTCGACGCAGAACATCCTCGACGCCGCAAGCCACGTCGTCAGTCACAACACGGAGCGCAAAGGAAAGCGTTTGTGGACGTCGAATCCAGCGGGCGACAAGCTTCGTTATTACCAAGCGCCCGATGGTGAAACGGAAGCTCGTTTCGTCGCGGCCAAGATCGAAGAGCATTTGGCGAGCGACCCGCAAACGCGCATCGCCGTGCTCTACCGTACCAACGCACAATCGCGCTTGTTCGAAGAAGCGCTGCGGCGCTTGGGGATCAGCTATCAGATCGTCGGCGGGTTTTCGTTCTACGAACGCGCCGAAGTGCGCGACATCATCGCTTACCTGAAGCTCGCCCTCAATCCGCACGACTCCATCGCGCTGCAGCGCGTCATCAATACGCCGCCGCGCGGCATCGGGCGTCAGACTGTGGACGAGATCGAAAGGCGCGCGCGCGATTACGGCATCTCGCACTGGGAGACGATCGCCATCATGACGGGACAGAGTGATGGTCTCGCGCCACGCGCAGTCGCCGCGTTGCGCTCCTTTCAGCAGATCATCATGCGGCTCGTCGCGCTCGCGCAACAGGCTCCAGCATCCGAGGTGGTCAAGGCAGCCATTCTCGACACCGGCTACGAACAAGCTCTTAAGTTGGAGAATAGCGAAGAAGCGGACGCGCGTCTTGCTAACCTACAGGAGCTGGTCAACGCCGCCGTCGAATACGATGCGCAAAAGGGCGACGGGCTTCGCGCCTTTCTCGACGCGGCGGCGCTCATCTCCGATGCTGATCAATACCAGCGCGATGCGCGCGTCACGCTCATGACCATGCACGCAGCTAAGGGTTTGGAGTTTCCCATCGTCTTCATCGTCGGTCTCGAAGACGGCCTCTTTCCGCACGCGCGCGCGGCGACGGATCGCGCCGAACTCGAAGAGGAAAGGCGTCTGTGCTACGTGGCCATCACGCGCGCGCAGCAAACGCTCTACCTCACGCACGCGATGCGACGGCGCGTCTACGGCGAAGAGATGGCGTCCGAGCCGTCGCAATTCCTCAACGAGCTGCCGCTTGATTTGATCGAAGACCTTTCGCGTGGGCGTTCTTGGCTGAGCTTCGCGCGCAGCGCGACTGCGCTCGAAAACCGACACGCGGCAGATGTCCTGCGCGGTCAGAGGCAAACGGGGTCGCGCCGCTACGCGGGCAAGACGTACGATTCGGTTGAATCCATCGCCGAATTCTTCCGCCAACGGGGCAAAGCATCGAGCGCCCCGCCTCGCCCGACAAAAGAACGCGCGGCCCCGAACTCTTCCGACCAAGAGCAAGGCTTCATGCCCGGAACGCACGTTCGCCATCCCAAATACGGGCGTGGCCTCGTCCTCAAACGCGAAGGGACAGGGGATTCGGCCAAGATCATCGTTAGCTTTCCCGGCTACGGTCAGAAGAAACTCATCGAAAAGTTCGCTCAGTTGGAAAAAGCCTGACGAAGTATTTCGCTCCGCAATAACTTGTACGTAGCGCCGAGGGTGAATTCGTTGGGGGGGACCTGACTGAAATCTGACTGAAACATCTCGCTTCGCACTGAAACGAAAGCGCGTCCGGTCGCAGCAAGGACTGACAGGACCGATCCGCCAACCGGTCGCAGCCATCTCCCAAACACAGCTCGGGGATCGCCGACGACGCCGTTTAGCGCGCTCTGCCGCGCGAGCTTTTCCGAACAGCGGCGTTGATGATAAGCTCCCGCTTCTTTGGCGCTCGCGTCTAGCTGTTTAATCGCGGCGAGCGTTGCGCCCTTCCCTAGGGAACCTTCTCTGAGGAGACAGAAATGAACGAGCAAAGAGACGCGACAAACGAGACGATGTCCACGGCGGAAACGCTCAGCGCGATCTTCTTCGAGCCGACGCAAACGTTCGACTCGCTGCGCGAGCGCCCGCGCCTTTTTGCCGCGACCTTGATCGTCATCGCCGCCGCGACGCTCTACAACGCTTTGCTCATCCAACGAATAGGCTATGAGAACCTCGTTCGCCGAAGCGTGGAAGAGGCCCCACGCCTCAGCGCCATGCGACAAGAGGAGAAAGAGCAGATCATCCAGCAGCAGTTAGAGAAGTCGGTCTTCAAGTATTTGAACTACGCTTCGCCAGCCATCGTCGTCGTCGTTCTCCTCATCGTCGGCGCGGCGCTCTATCTCGCCGGTGCATTGGCGATGGGCGGGAAGATGAACTACCGACAAGCATTCTCCGTCTACGTCTATTCGAGTTTGCCGCCCGTGGTTCTGAAGACGATCGCCGACGCGGTGACGCTCTTCCTCCAAGCGCCTGAGGAGATCGATCTGGCACAAGCGCGCAGAGGGCTTGCGCGCACCAACCTCGGCTTTCTCGTAGATGCGACGGCGCACCCGGTGTTGGCGACGTTGCTGGGCGTGATCGATCTTTTCGGTTTCTACGGGCTGTATCTGGCCGCCATCGGCATGGGACGGGTCGGTCGTCTTTCGCCTGCCGCACGATGGGGCGTGGTGTTGACGATCTGGCTCCTAGGCGTAGCGCTGCGCGTCCTTTTTGCGCTTCTGGCGGGGACGCCGATGGCCTGAGCGCTAGCCGAAGACTTCGCCCATCACTCGCCGTCGTTTGTCGCGGGCGTCCTGTGCTGGTTCGCAATGTCGCCAGCACACGAGCGTTGACCGAAGTGCTGTTACTCGTAGCGAAGCGCCTCCACTGGGTCGAGCCGTGCCGCTTTCCAAGCAGGCCACAGACCGAAGACCAGCCCGATTCCCACCGAGGCGAGCACGCCGACGATCGGCGCCCACAAAGGCACGTAGGATGGCAAGAAGAGGCGCACGATGAAGGAAGTGGCCCAGCCGAGCAGCAGACCGATCGCGCCGCCCAGCCCTGTAAGCGTTGCCGCTTCGATCAGAAACTGCCACAAGATGTCACGTCGACGCGCGCCGATGGCTTTGCGCGTGCCGATCTCTCGGGTCCGCTCGGTCACCGACACGAGCATGATGTTCATCACGCCGATGCCGCCGACCATCAGACCGACCGAAGAGATAGCGATCATGGCGATGGCGACGCCCGCAGTTAACGCGCGAAACTGCTGGACAATTGACTCAGCCGTTTCAATGCTGAAGTTGTTCGGCGCATCGAACGGCACTTGTCGCCGTCGTCGCAGCAGATCTGTGATGTCGTCTTTGGCTCGATCCAAGTAACCGGCGCGCGCCACCGCGAGGATGAAGACATCGTCGGCGTTCGGCTTGAGTTTGCGCGCGACGGTGTAAGGAACGTAGATGACGTTGTTGACGTCGTTGCTCCCTTCGCCGGCACCGAATTGTTCGCGTTTGGCGAGCACGCCGACGACGCGAAACTCGCGACCGCCGATCTCGATCCGTTCTCCGAGCGGCGATTCATAAGGGAAGAAATTGTCCGCGACGCTCGAGCCGATGACGCAGACGGGCTGATTCGTCTCGTTCTCGTAGGCGTTGAAGAAGCGCCCTTCGGAGATCGTTTCAACCCCCGCCCGCTCGTAGTCCGGCAACGTCCCCTCGAGCCGCACGGCGGCTGATGTCTTGCCCGCGCGCTTGACCAACAGGCGCTGCCCGAAGAAGTTGTTCGTGATGTTCAAAAACGGCACGGAGACTTCCACCGTCGGCAGTTGCGCGATAGCCATCGCGTCTTCGTAGGTGAGGTTGGGGCGCATTCGTTCTTCGCGCGTCGGCGCGCTGGTTCGGATTCCGACATCGAACTTGTAGATGAAGATCGATCGGATGCCGAACGACTCCACCTCTTTTTTCACGGCGAGATCGATGCCGCTGATCAACGCCGAGATGCCGATCACGGTCCAGACGCCGATTACGACGCCGACCACTGTCAGCGCCGAACGGAGCTTGTGCGCACGAAGCGTGGCGAACGCCATGCGCAAGTTTTCGTAGAAACTGCCGCCGCTGCGAAAGAAATTGATCATTGCCGCTCAATCGGCGCGCAAAGACTCGATCGGATCGAGGCGCGCCGCACGCCAAGCAGGAAAGATGCCGGCTGCGATGCCGACGCCGCCGGAGACGAGAATCGCAACCGATACGGCGAGCAACGACAACCGCGTCTGAAAGAAATAGATGCTGACCGCTTGGCTCAACAACCAAGCAAGCCCGATGCCGATGATGCCGCCAATGGCCGAAAGCGTGACGGCTTCGACTAAAAACTGTTTGAGAATGTCGCTTCGGCGCGCGCCCACCGCTTTGCGGATGCCGATCTCTCGGGTCCGCTCGGTCACCGACACGAGCATGATGTTCATGATGACGATGCCGCCGACGACGAGCGCAATCGAAGGCACGGCGATGGCGACGATGAAGATCGGGCCGAAGATTCGATCGCGTGCGCTTATGATGATCTCCGGCGTGATGATGCTGAAGTTGTCTTCTTCGTCGGCTCTCAATCCGCGCCGCAAGCGCAACGCAGCCCGCGCCTCTTCAACTGCATCGTTGAAGAGTTCGTCCGACACCGCCTTGCCCGTGAAAGAGAGCCACCGGTTGCGGACGGGTGGACCGAAGGTCCGAATGTAAGTCCTGATCGGAATCGTGATAGACGTATCGACCGGCGGGCGTCCAAAAGTAAAGCCGAAGCGCGCTTGCACGCCGACGACGCGAAAGGGAACGCCGCGGATGTAGATCTCTTTACCGACAGCAGATTCATACGGAAACAACTTCGCAGCGATATCGGCGCCGATGAAGGCGACGCGCGCCCCCACTTCGTTCTCCATTTCGGAAAAGTAGCGCCCTTCGGCGATGTCGGTCTGTTCGATCTCAACGAAATTTGGCGTTGCGCCCCAGACGGGAATGGCCTCGAGCGCTTCGCCGCCGCGTTTGACCTGCACGCTGGTGGGCGCCACGCGCGCCCCAAGGTGTTCGGTCAATTGCAAGCGCGCGCGTAGGTACTCGTATTCTTCCAGCGTCAACTCAGGCTTGCGGCGCTGCGCGGCTGCAAGCGTGTCAGTATCCTTGAAATCGTTGAAGAAATCGAAACGAAAAATGCTGTAGGACTTCGACCCGATGTTGGCGATCTTCTCATCAACGTAAGCATTGAATCCTTGAATCAAGGCGACGATGACGACCACTGCCGTCACCCCGATGATCATCCCGAGCAACGTTAGGAAAGAACGGAGCTTGTGCGCCCAAACGGCTCTTAGCGCGACTTTCAGCGTCTCGTAGAGGTTCACGATCCCTTGAAGCTCCTCGTCCGGCAACGACGCCTCGACTCAAAACTCTATTACGCTTGCGCGCGCCATTTGGTTGCACGCGAGAGCGCCTTTTTGTCGCAAGCTTCGCGCTTCACGCACTGCGTGACTGATTCCCGCCTCTCTTCCGGTTCGCCACAGGCGCGCGGCCCAGCTCTTCAAGCTCACTCGTAACGAAGAGCTTCCACCGGATCGAGCCGCGCCGCTTTCCACGCCGGCCACAAGCCGAAGAAGAGACCGACCATGCCGGAAACCCCTAAGCCGAGCGCGATGGCCCACAGCGGCACGTATGCGGGCAACGGGGAGTAACGGTTCACAACGAGGCTGGCGATCTCGCCGACGGTCAATCCGGCCACGCCGCCGACAAGCGTCAACGCGATGGCTTCGATGAGAAATTGCGTCAAGATATCGCGTCGGCGCGCGCCCACCGCTTTGCGGATGCCGATCTCTCGGGTCCGCTCGGTCACTGATACGAGCATGATGTTCATCACGCCTATTCCGCCGATCATCAAAGCGACGAACGAAATGGCCGTCAACACCAGCGCCGTCGCACCGGTCAGTTGATTGTAGAAATCGAGCAGGCTATCTTGAGTCGAAACGCCGAAGTTGTTCGGCGCGCCCGCTGGAACTTGGCGGCGTCGCCGCAAGATGTCCGTGATCTCTTCCACCGCTTTGGGCACGTCGGCTCGCGTGCGCGGACGCACGATGATGAAGAAAAGGACCTCCGGAAACGGGGCTTCCGCTCCGCCGTAGTACTTGTCGAAAGTAGAGAGCGGAATGAAGACGGCATTATCGCGTGATTGACCGAAGAAGTTGCCCAAAGACTCCATGATGCCGACGACGCGAAAAGGACGGCCTTCGATCCGCACCTCTTTGTCGAGCGGGTCCTCCGCAGGGAAGAGGGCACGAACGACATCTTGCGCTAGGACACAGACGTTGCTCCGTTCGCTCAAATCGTACTCCGTGATGAATCGCCCGCGTCCGACGTACTGCGAGAGCGTGAACTCATAGGACGGCGTGACGCCGTACAGTATGGGCGTATCGGTTTGACGCTCGGCGCGACGAATGCTGGCGGCGAGCTTGCGTTTGATCGGTGCCACGCCCACCACCGAACGCGCCTCGCGCTCGATGGCGGCGGCATCCTCCACGGTCAAATCCTTGCGCTGTCGCTCTTCGGCTGTAGGCGGACGACCGAAGCTCGGATCGAACTTCGAGATGAAGATGGTGTTCGACCCCAACGATTCGATCTGCTCGGCAAAGGCGCGATTGAGCCCCTGAATGATCGAGACCATGAAGATGACCGTCACGACGCCGATGGCGACGCCAAGCACAGTGAGCGACGAACGAAGCTTGTTGGCGCGCAAAGCATCGAGCGCGATCGACAAGGACTCTGTGAAACGATCCCAAAGCATCCTTTATTCAGCAGCTCCCCCCCCATCTGCTCTTCGAACACAACTCACGATCGCTTCAAACAAAGCAGCGCTTATTCGGCGCGCAAAGCTTCCACCGGATCGAGCCGCGCTGCTTTCCACGCCGGCCATAGGCCGCTGGCGACGCCAACTGCCGAAGAGACGCCGACGCCGAGCACGGCTGACCACACGCTGACTAACACGGGGAAGCCTAACGCCAGCGCGAGCGCGTAGGCCGCGCCGAATCCCACGCCGACGCCGACGGCACCGCCAATGGCCGTCAACGTGACGGCCTCGATGAGAAATTGCGTCAAGATATCGCGCCGACGCGCGCCCACCGCTTTGCGGATGCCGATCTCTCGGGTCCGCTCGGTCACCGACACGAGCATGATGTTCATCACGACGATGCCGCCAACGACAAGCGAAATAGCCGCCACACCGATCGTCACGAGGTAGATGTTCGACGTCGCTTTTTGATAGAGATCGAGGAAGACGTCCTGTGTTTCGAGGGCGAAACCATCGTCTTCGTCGAGAAAAGTCCTGCCGCGACGGTTGCGCATGATAGTGCGCACTTCATCCTTGGTCGCTTCCAAGTCCTCGGCGCTTCGCGCTTGCACGAAGATGACAATGGACGCGCGCGCGTTGAAGACTCGCCGGTAGGCTTCATACGGGATGTAGATGAAATTATCCCGCGAAAAGCCGAAGATGCTTCCCAGCCTTTCGGCTACGCCGATGATTTCAAAGGGCTGTCCGGCGATGCGCAACGTGCGCCCGAGCGCCTCTTCTGGCGATGCGCCGCCGAACAGGTTGGCGAGGATATCGGCACCGACGACGCAGACGTGGCGCGCTGCTGCCCCTTCAGCGTCGGTCCATGTGCGTCCAGCAGCGAGGTTGACGTCATCGATGGCGAACATCGAGAGGCTGATGCCGCGCACGAGGACGTTCTCTGATTTTTGGTCGCCGTACTTGACAAGCGCGTTCGCGCTGTTGGCCGCGATCCCGATGCGCCAGCAGGAGCTGCAGGCGCGCGCAAGCGCCTCGGCGTCCTCTTCGGTGACATCTTTGCGTTTGTTGAAACGGACGAGGTCTTCGCGCGAGAGGATGACCATCGGGCGTTTGGAGACGCTGAACACGGTCGAGCCTTGTGAAGAGAACGTATTGGCGACCGTTTGGTCCAGCCCCTTGATGATCGTCACCACCGTGATCACAGCGGCGACGCCGACGATGATGCCGAGAAGCGTCAAAAAAGTGCGCAGCTTGTTGGCGCGCAAACTCGATAGCGCGAGACGAAAAGCTTCTCCGAATAGAGCCGTCAACCGCATGAAACGTTGCCGCGCGTGCCGCTTGCCCCGCCCGCGCCGAGCGACGACCGAAGCGCTCGCGCGTGCCGCTTATTTGACCCGTTCGTCCTTTTCGATCCGTCCGTCGCGTATGGAGATGATCCGATGCGCACGCGCGGCGACCTCCGGCTCGTGTGTGACGACGATGATCGTATTCCCTTCAGCATGCAGGCGCTCGAAGAGGTTCATGATCTCGCGGCTCGTCGCAGTATCGAGCGCGCCCGTCGGCTCGTCGGCGAGCAGGATCGATGGATGGTTGACGAGCGCGCGTGCGATCGCCACGCGCTGCCGC
>NZ_PSLQ01000055.1:0-6070 GCF_040289685.1 Pyrinomonas sp. | reverse complement strand
GATCGGCTAGATCGACCGACATCAGCGCGCGCTTCGCTCGCTCGTGGCGCTCGGCGGCAGGGACGCCAGCGTAGATGAGCGGCAGTTCGACGTTGTGCAACGCCGTAGCGCGCGGCAACAGGTTGAAGGTCTGAAAGACGAACCCGACTTCCTTGTTCCTGATGCGCGCTAGTTCGTCATCGTCCATCTCGGAGACCAGTTTGCCATTGATCCAGTAACGCCCGCGCGTCGGCGTGTCTAAACACCCGATGATGTTCATCAGCGTCGATTTGCCCGATCCAGATGGCCCGATGATGGCGACGTATTCGCCCTTTTGCACATCGAACGATACGCCGCGCAACGCATGCACTTGCTCTTCGCCCATCTGGTATGTGCGCCAGATGTCACGCATGGAGATCAGGGCCGCTGGCACGCCCTCGCGCGCCAACAGTTCGCCGTAGGACGCAACTTCGTCGGTGACGGTCAATGCCGTTTCGTTCATCATCGAAGTCTCCGGGTTCACAATCTAGAGTTTGAGTTACTGTTATTGGCTCGTCGCGTCTGCTTTTTGACGGTGGTGCCGTCTTTGATTTCGCGCAGCACGCGACCCGGGCCGGTAACGATCTCCATGCCGGGTTGCAATCCGCTCGTGATCTCGATCTCGTTTTCGCCCGTAATCCCGGTGGTCACTTCGACGAACTTGACCTTGTTGCCATCGAGCGCGTAAACGCCTTTGACCGTCTTCGGCCGTTGTTGCCCATTGGCAGCAGAGGGCGTCGCGGCTGGCGTCGGCGTCGTCGCCGCTGCTTTTTCGACCAGAGCTTGCAACGGCACGGCGATGACGTTCTGTTTCACTTCGGTGATGATCGTCGCCGTCGCGCTCATGCCTGGGCGCAGCGCGTTGCGCACTTCGTCGGGGAGGTTGCGCAGTTCGATGACGACCTTGAACTCTTTGGCTTCCTGCACGTTGATGCGATTAGAGATCCCCCCACCCTGCAGGTCGGATTTGCCGACGGCGAGCGGGTTCTTCTGCGTCACCACGCCGTCGAGTTCACGTTCGCCGAACGCATCCACTTTGATCTTGGCCGGCTGGCCCACAGCGACGCGCGCGATCTGCGTCTCGTCGACGTTCACCTCGACGTTGATCGTTGACATATCGGCGATGATCATCAACGGCGTCGTCGAAAGCCCGGCAACGGCAAATTGCCCGACGCGCGCTTGAATATCGGCGACCACGCCGGTCAAAGGCGAGTATTGCGTCGCTTTGGCGCGCTGGCTCGCCTGACCGCGCAACAGCGCTTGCGCTTGATCGGCGCGCGCCTCGGCTGAGCGGACGCTGGCGCGTGCGCGCTCGACGCCGTTACGCGCGTCGCGGACGGCGATGCGCTGCTGGTTGACGCGCGCTTTGGCCTCCTCGATGGCGATGCGCTGCTGCTCCAGGCGCGCCTGCGCCGCACGTAACGCGACGCGCGCCTGCTCGTAACGATCGCGCGCGGCATCGTATTCGGAGCGCGAAGCAACGCCCGCTTCGACCAGCTCGGTAACGCGCCGAAGTTCGCGCTGCGCGGTGTTGAAATCGACTTGTGCGCGGTCAACATCCGTCTGTGCGGTGACGACTTGTTGTCGCGCCTGCGCCAGCGCCGCTTCGGCAGCAGCAAGATTCTGCTGCGCTTGCGCCACCTGATTCTCCGCCGCCGAGACCTGCGTGCGGGCGCTCTGCACGTCGCTCAAAGCCGCCTGCACGGCGGCAAACTGCGCTTGCTCTTGTGCCTGAAGCTGCGTCGGGTCGAGCCGGACCAACGGCTGCCCCTTGCGCACGTAATCGCCAGCGTTGACGTAGATCTCTTCGATGCGCCCAGCCACCTCGCTCGTCAGATTGAGGAACTGAATCGGGCGCACTTCGCCCGAAGCCGTAACGATCGAGCGCAGTTCGGGGCGCACCTCGACGCGCGCCGTCGTCACTTCGGGCTCTTCGCGCCGACTGGCGAAGATGCTGACGACGATGATGATCGTCAGAACGAGCGCCGCCGAAGAGGCGATGATGATCTTTCTTTTGCGGCTCAAAGCCATTTTTCTGCTCCGTCGTTTGTGCTCTCTCCAGCGCCGAACATCAACCGCGCGAGGCTCAACCTTGTCGCAAAGAGTCTAGCGGGTCGAATTTCGACGAACCATAACGCTTTTACGTTCAAGCAGAGGCGTCGGTTTCAAACTTTTGCACGTCGGGCCAGCACGGGCCGTTTCTTGTTGATGTGCGCCAGATCGCGCACGAGAAATTATGCGCTATCTCCGAAACCGATCACAAACCGCTTGGCCGATGAGAAAATGAACGGGTTGGCGCGCTGGATTGTTTCGCGCTAGAATGCTTCTGGCGCGCCGTTCAGCGTGGCCAAAAAAAACGCTTCGCACCTTGACCCGAAGCGCACGAAGTTTCGTCTTTTGTATGATCACTTGCGCCCGCTGCGGCACGGAAAACCTCGATGGGTCGCACTACTGCGACGAATGCGGGATGCGACTATGCCACAAGGAGGCTCCGTGCGCGGATGAATCGGCTGAAACAACAGGCCAAGTGTGGCGCGTCGAGGCGACGCCGCGTGCTGGCAAAAGGGGACTCCAGCGCGCGCACGCCAAGCTCATCATCGAGCGCGGCCACTCGGCGGGCAAAGAGTTCTTGCTGGAGACGGATGAGGCGCAGATCGGGCGGTGGGACGCTGACAACGGCATCTTTCCAGAAGTCGATCTCGATGCGGATGACCCGGAAGTCAAGGTCTCGCGTCGCCACGCGCGTATCTGGCGCGAAAGCGGCGGCTATTTCATCGAGGATTTGGGTTCGACCAATGGCACGTACGTCAACCGGACCAAACGATTGCTGCCCGGCGAGCGCGTCCCGCTGCGTGATGGCGATGAGATCATCGTCGGCAAGACTTTTCTGCGTTTCCACGTCATCAACTGATCTCGAACCGGTTCGATGATCGGTGGACGTTGTTAGATCAAGGGAAAATGGCCAACTGCCCCGCATGCGGCGCGCTGGTTGCGCCCGAAGATAAATTCTGCGGCAACTGCGGTGCGACGCTCGGAACCAACCGCGTCGTCAACGGAGCCTCCCCAGCGGCCAACCGTGCCCCCTCGCTGGTCGTCTCCTCTCCCCCGAACAACGCGAGCGCCATGAACGAGAACCGAAGAGAGACCCAACCCGAAGACGAAGAAGCAGCCGATTCGCGCTTGGGGACCACCGGCGGACGCCGCCCGCTCAACAAACCGCTCGCGCCCGGCACGTTGCTCAGCCAACGCTACGAGATCGTCCGTCGCATCGGCGGCGGCGGCATGGGCGCCGTTTATCTGGCCAAAGATCGCAACCTAGGTCATGCTCCGCGCGCTGTCAAAGAGATGATTCAAACTCAACTCGACGAAGCGCAACAAGAGAAAGCGATCAACGATTTCCGACGCGAATCGATGCTGCTCGCCTCGCTCGAACACCCATCGATCCCGACCATTTACGATTACTTCTACGACCAAACGGCGGGCCGTTTCTACCTCGTGATGAAATACATCTCAGGCGGCGATCTGCTGTCGCGCTTGCGCTCGGCACCGGAACACCGCTTGGATGAAAGCACCGTCACCGAGTGGGCCGTGCAGATCGCCGACGTGCTCGACTACTTGCACAATCGGCAACCGCCGATCATCTACCGCGACCTCAAACCGGCCAACGTCATGATCGATGGCACTTCCGGGCGCATCATGCTGATCGATTTCGGCATCGCCCGCTGGGTCGCACCGCAAGAGAAGGGCGTCACCGCTGTCGGAACGATGGGCTACGCGCCGCCGGAACTCTTCGGCGGCAAGGTCGAACCCCGTTCGGACATCTACAGTTTGGGCGCGACCATGTTCCACCTTCTCACCGGAGCTGACCCGCAAGAGAAACCGTTGCTCATTTTCGACTGGTCCAAAAATCCGCGTCCGCGCCAGATAAACCCAGCGCTTTCCGAAGAGATCGAACGGATCATCATGCGCGCCGTCGAGTATCAACCCGAAGATCGTTATCGCTCGGCGGCGGAGATGCGCGAAGTGCTCAACAACCATCTCGAGAAGCTGCGCGTCGGCGCGGTCAATTACGGCACGGCACCAACATCAAGCGCGCAAACCGTTGGAGTCGAACTCGTCTATTGTGGCTTCTGCGGCAATCAGATCGCGCCCGAAGACCTCTATTGCATCCACTGCGGATTACGCCAACCGCAAATCGGGCCGCCGTTGAGCCACATCACAGCGCGACTCATCGTTCTCGGCACAACGGAACTGGATGCCACCTTTGAACTCAACAAAGAGAGCTATCTCGTCGGGCGCAGCGATCCGCAGTCGAACATTTTTCCAGACATCGACCTTTCGCGCTTCGATCCGCGCACCAAAGTCTCGCGCCGTCACGCGCGCATCTGGCGCGAGGGCGACATCTACTTCGTCGAAGACCTCGGTTCATCCAACGGGACCATCGTCAATGAACGCCTGCGACTGGTGCCGCGCCAACCTCGCGTGCTCGAACACGGTGATAAGCTGAGGCTCGGAGAGACGACGCTCCACTTCATTCTCGGATGATCGCATGAGGACGCAAACCGAGCACCCGACCGCGTTTCGCGCCGCCCCGCAGCGTCGGCATCGTCCGGCGCCTGCTGGCAAACAAGCGCCGTTCGCTTTGCGCTGCGGTGCGCTGTTGATCGACTACGCGCTCGTCATCGGGTCGCTCGCCATCTCGACTTTGATCGCGCAAGTCTTCGGCGGTGGCGCGCGCTCCTTCGGCGATACGCTGGAGACTTTCGGCTACGTGCTGACAGCGACCGTCGCCGCGTTCAACTTCGTCGTCGCTGCTGGTCTGACGGGGCGCACGCTCGGCAAGTGGGCCACAGGGTTGGTCATCCAACGCACCGATGGCGCACCGCTCGGTTTGTGGCGGGCTTTGCTCCGCCATTTCATCGGCTATCCGCTCTCGCTGCTGCTCTTCGGCGGCGGATTTCTTCTCGCCGCGTTTCAAACACAAGGACGCGCTCTGCACGATCTGATCGCTGGAACCACAGTGCGACTTGTCGCCGTGCGCCCAGCGGCGGAACGCACTCGGAGACGATGATACGCCACTGCCCACAATGCAAACGAGCGACCACTAGTCCGGAGGCGCGTTTCTGTCGTTACTGCGGCGCGCGCCTGGCCCCCGTGTCAGGTGGAACCGCTCCTTTCTTCGATACGTCGCAACCGGACCAAGAAGTGCGCACTGGACCGGAAACGGCGCGCATGGGGCCAAACGACATCGAGCAGTTTTTTCAACCGTACTCGCCCGAAGACGAAGAGGAGACGGTGATCGCGCCCAAAGCCGCACCGGGCCAAAGGGTCGCGTCAGCACGCGACCCCCTTGATACGGCGGAGCTTGAAGCGCCCGAACCGCCAGTCTTTGCGACGGGCGAAGCGCGTCCCGTCATCGCTTTGCAAGAACCATCGCCGCCTCCGACGCCTGCGGCCAAATCGCGCCGCCCCCTCTTGTGGGTTGCAGCTTTTGCCGTCTGCTTGATCGCAACGGTCGTCGCAGCTTGGCTGCTCGCTTTGCGCACGCTCCAAAGAACGTCGACAAACGCCGAACAGAAGCCAACTCCTTCCGCCGACGCGCGCGCATTGGCCCAGATCAAGGTCGCCGAAGCCGAAACGCTGCTCGCTGCCGGTCGAACCGACGAAGCGCTCGCGCGTCTGCGCGAAGCCATTGCGCTCAATCCAAACGATGCCGAAGCCTACAGACGACTGGGCAACGCGCTGCTTCTTACTGGCGCGCGGCGGGAAGCGATCAACGCTTTTCTCGCGGCTGTCGCCAATGCGCCCGACGATCGTGCGGCGTGGCGCGCGCTCGCCGATGCGCAAATGGACGAAGGCATGTACAAGGAGGCCGCGGAGAGCTACCGCCGGCTCTTCGCCTTGGCAGTCGATCCGCAAGGGAGCGAAGACGGAGCCCGCCTGCGCTGGGCGGAAGCGCTGCTCCGTTCAGGTCAAACGGCGGAAGCGCGCGCCCTGCTGCAGTCGCTCGTCGCATCGCCCGTGGCAGCAGTGGCCAGCGAAGCGCGGCGTC
>NZ_PSLQ01000054.1:0-25504 GCF_040289685.1 Pyrinomonas sp. | reverse complement strand
ATCCATTTTTTTGGATAAGAGACCCTACGGCACCCTCCGAGCCAGCGCCAAAACCATCTCCTTTCAAGAACTTAGGAAAGCTTGTCGGGTATGGAACGTAAGTTGCTTGGAGTTACAACGACGTTCTCCATCTTCGCCCTCGACGAGAGGGGCTGCTGGACATAGACTTTCGTTCTCAGAAATGGGCGCGAGGGGTTTTATGCCTCGGCTGTTGTCCGTTCGGTCGTTTGAAACGACGGCGCTAGCCCTTTCCGAGCGACCGCGCAGAGAACTGAGGCGCGAGGCGACTGCAGTGCCACTGAACAAAAGCGCACGCGGAAGATTTTGCGTTTTTCGTTCGAAGTCGCCTCTTCATTCAGCGCCGCATCTGATTTTCCTGATTTTCGCGTCGAAAGCCCGCCTTTTCGCTTTCGCGTCCCAACCCTACGGTTCGACAATTCTTTGAAAATTCGGAGGGAGACCGAAATGAACCACTTCAAGCGCTCACTCTTGACGCTATTCGTTTTGGGGTTCGCCGCGCTGCTGAGTATGAGCGCCAGCGCGTATGCGCAGGCGACCACGGGCACAATTCGCGGCACAGTGACGGATGCGAGCGGCGGCGTCATCGTCGGCGCAACCGTCACGGCTAAAAACCAATCGACCAACGTCGAGACGCAAACCAGGACCACCGGAGATGGGATCTATTCGATTCCCAATCTTCCTCCGGGCAGATACAGCATTACGGTCGAAAGCGCAGGATTTCGGCGCGCGGTGATCACCGACGTGCTGGTCAGGCTAGGACAAGATTCCACGGTCGATGTCGTCCTGCAGCCCGGCGGGTTGGAAGAGACGGTAACGGTAGTAGCGGGCAACGAAGTCTTGCTGCAGCGGGACCAATCGCAAGTCTCGACGACCTTCGAGGCACGCAAGATTCAGGAGTTGCCGTTGAACGTCGCTGGCGGCGGCTTGGACATCATCGCTTTGACGGCGCCCGGCGTGGTGCCCGGATTCGGCAACGTCAACGCCAACGGCGTGACGCTATCGGTTAACGGCAACCGCGCCCGCTCAAACAACTTCACCATCGACGGGCAGGACAACAACGATCTTTCGATCGGCGGGCCTTCCTTCTTCGTCGATAATTCGGATCTGGTCGGCGAGTTCCAGATCATCACCAACAACTTCTCCGCCGAGTACGGGCGCAACCAAGGGGCCATCGTCAACATCGTGACCAAGAGCGGCACCAACGAGTTTCACGGAAGCGCCTTCGTTTACCGACGCGACCGTTCCCACCTCGACACGCTCAACAACATCGAACGGCGGAGCGGATTGAAGGAAGCGCCGCTGCTCCGGCGCACGGTCTTCGGCGGAACGATCGGCGGCCCCATCATACGCGATCGCGCCTTCTTCTTCGGCAGCTACCAGAAGATCATTCAAACTCAGAACTTCATCGATCGAACGACGTTGCTGGCGATCTTGCCCGATGAACTTCCTCGCTTACGCGCCGCGTTTCCGGGCAACCCCGCCATCGAACTGTACACACGCTTCAGCGCCTTCGCCCTATCGGACTTCGGCACCGTTCGTCCGCGCGCCGACCGTCCCTTTGACACGGTCGTTCTGGGCGGACAGAGCTTCCGCGCCGCAGCCGTCGAGCGGGCGTTTCCGATCCCGTTCGATCAAGATGAGTTCGCCTTGCGCGGCGACGTCAATCTCACCGGTCGTGATCGCATCTGGTCGCGCTACCTATTTCAGGACTCCGTGACCAAGAATTCGCTCGGCGGCGTCGGCGGGTTCACAGGCGATGTCCCCGCTCGAAGCAAGAACTTCGGCGCGACCTATACGCGCAACATCACGAGCACCTCGTTCAACGAATTCCGCTTCAACTTCCAGTCGCTCTTCGTGAAGTTCGGAGGCGGCTGCGGGGAATTGGGGTTGGCCTGCATTCCCGACCCGAAGGACATCGGAAAGGCCTTCACAAACGTCTCTTTTGCCGGCATTCGCGGGTCGAGCACGGGGCAGGACTTGCTCGGCATCGGCCCGGCAACCAACTTGCCGCAAGGACGTTTGGTGCAGGTCTACCAATTCGTTGACAACTACTCGTTTACGCGCGGAGCGCACTCGCTGAAGACCGGTTTCGAGTTCAAGTACCTGAAGAACTCCGTGCCCTTCCTTCCGAACATCAACGGCGCTTTTCTCTTCAACTCGGCAGCCCGTTTGGTCGCCAACAACCCGGCATCCGTTACGGTCGCCGTTGGGCCGGACACCATCGACTACACCGAGCGCGACTACTACGCTTTTCTCCAAGATGACTGGAAGGTGCGCGACAATCTCACGCTCAACCTCGGCGTGCGTTACGAATATGCGACGCAACCGGTCAACGTTCTGCACGACATCACGTTGGCGCGCGAGCGCGATCCGTCGCGAGCCATTTGGCGGCAGAATTTGCCGCTGGAAGTGCGAACCGTGGCGCGCGTCCCTGTAGACAAGAACAACTTCGCGCCGCGCGTCGGTTTCGCCTATACGCCGCGCATCTTCAAACGGCTCTTCGGCGAAGATGCGACTGTCATTCGCGGCGGTTACTCGATCGCGTACGATCCGGTCTTCTACAACATCATGCTCAACATCTCGACCTCTTCGCCGGTGGTCTTCCTCAACACGACGTTGAACCCGGCAGCGGGACCAGCGCTCTTCCCAATCCCATCAGCCGCGCCGACCGGAGATGTGGTGCGCAATTTCGCCCAATCGCGCGGACTGGTACGCACCAACACCTTCGACCCGAGATTCTTCGCGCAAACCATCGTCGCGCCCAATTTCTATTCGCCTTACGCGCAACAGTTCTCGCTCAGTCTGCAACGCCAGATCAACCGGCGAAACGCCTTCGAGATCCGTTATGTCGCCACGCGCGGCGTTGGCCTCTTCCAAACGGTCAACCGCAATCCCGACATCGGTAACCTCTACAATGGGTTTACGGCGATGGTGAGAAACTCTCGTGGGGAAACGACGACCTTCAACTTCCCGGCCTTCCGCCAATTCCTGCCGTCGGGCGTCGTTCCGTTGACCTGCACGGATGATCCCGCTACGCCGGATAACGAAGGCGTCTGCAATGGACGCATCTTGCGCCAGTTCGTGGTCCGTTCGCGCGACAACACGGCGCAATCGACCTACCACGGACTCCAGATCTACTACACGGGACGCCCGCTGAACTCGCTCAGCTTGACGTCGAGCTACACGTGGAGCAAAGCGCTCGATAACGCGAGCGAGATCTTCTCGTTCGGGGAGAACGCCATCTCGCAAAATCCGTTTGATCTCGGCAGGCTCGAAAAAGGCATTTCGGGGTTTGACCGACCGCACGCTTTTTCGCTGAGTTTCATCTACGACCTGCCTTTCTTCCGCGAGCAGCGGGGCTTTCTGGGACAAGTGATCGGCGGCTGGCAACTCAACGGCACCTACTACCTGACCAGTGGGCGACCGTTTACGCCACAGCAGCGCACCAATCGCATCCTCGGCAGCAACAGCTATCAGGACAACGGCTTTGCCGCAACCTTCATCGGCTTGCTGGATAACCTTCGCCCCTTTACGGGCAACCGCAACGCCGATCCGAAGTCCGTAGCGATCAGTGATATCGATGCGGCGCTGCGTGGGTTCACCGATGGGTTCATCCCAAGTCCAACCGGCTTCTACTTGCTTAACGCCTTCAATCAAGGGCGTGGCCCAGTTCCGGTTAGCCCCAATGACGTGCGACTCATCATCAATGGGCCGGGAGCAGCGCTGAAGTTCGGCACGCCGTTCGGCACCGAACCGCGCAACCTCTTCCGCGGTCCCATCATCAACCAACTCAACCTCGCGATCTTCAAGAACTTCGCCATTCCCGAGAACATCCGGCTGCAAGTGCGCGCCGAAATGTTCAACGCGCTCAACCATCCGGGCCCCGGCATCGGCGTAATTGGCGGAGCCTCACTACCGGGCGCCGTTCCTGAATTTGCCGGACAGACCTTCAACGAACGCGGCGAGATGACGCTCAGCCGGCGCGTGATCCAACTGGGAGTTCGACTCATCTTCTAACAGACTCTTGGGCCGAAGCGGAAAGAAGCCTCGCGGTTTCAAGCCGCTTCGGTCCTTTTTTGCTCACGCCGCCTCGCTCCTTCGGCTGTCTGGTCACTTGACCACCTGACGACTTCCGCCGCATCGTGAGCTGTCGCGCGGCTTGACACACGTCACCTCTATCAGCTAGAGCAACTGCTCGACATGACTCCAACTGAGTGGATTGCCTTGCTTGCGCTCTTTTTCGCCACGAGCGTCGTCGGCGTAGTTACCGGCAGCAACTCGCTCATCACCGTTCCCGTCATGTTTCAGTTCGGCATCGATCCGCGCGTCGCCGTCGCCACCAACATGTTCGGCCTAACCTTTATGAGCATCGGGGGCACGCTGCCATTCATCGGCAAGAACGCCATCGACCGCCGCCGTCTGCCGGCGCTCGTCGCCTTGACGCTCGTCGGTTCGACGCTCGGCGCGCTCTTGGTGCTCGTCATCCCGGCGCGCTCGCTGCCGCTCATCGTCTCCATCTCGATGCTCGGCGTTGCGCTCTTCTCCACGCTCAAAAAGGGAACGGGCGAACGACCAGCGGCGCCGAGTGCGCGCGACGTCATGCTCGCCTATGTCTTGACTTTCGCGCTCGGCATTTACGGTGGTTTCTTCAGCGGCGGTTACGTTACCATGTTGACGGCCGTTTACGTCGCTTTTCTCGGCATGACGTTCATCGAAGCGGTGTCGATCACCAAGGCGATCAACATCTTCTCATCTTTGATCGCCACGCTCGTCTTCATGTGGCGCGGGCTGGTCGATTACAAACTAGGGCTGGCGCTCGCGTTGGTGATGTTCGTCGGCGCGTTCGTCGGCGGGCGCATCGCGTTGCGGATGAACAATCGCGTGATCAAAAGGGTCTTCATCGCAACGGTGATCGCCCTCGCCCTCAAAATATTGCTTTACGATTTCCTCTGGAAGGGCGCGCTCGATTGAAGCGCGGCTCGTCGGGCGACGTGCACGAACCGAAACGAACGACTTTGAGCGAAACGTGGTTTGGCCGCAACCGTTGCTCCGATGACCGAGGATGAGAACGCAGCGAAACTCTGGCCGACATCGACTCCTCGCTCGCTGGTCGCGTCGAAAAGTTTCGGTCGGCAGCTCGTCGCGCGGCTTTCAATCGTCTATGATTGCGCTGGAGAAAGCGACTTTATGGATCGCATCGTCGAGTGCGTACCGAATTTCAGCGAAGGGCGTAGGCGTGCGACCATCGAACGGATTGTCGCTGCCATCGAATCGGTGGCAGGTGCCCTTGTGCTCGATGTCCACGCCGATGCCGATCACAACCGTTCAGTCGTCACGTTCGTTGCGCCGCCAGAGACGGTGGTTGAAGCGGCGGTGCGTGCCGTCGCTTGCGCCAAAGAGCTGATCGATCTGCGCGAGCACACGGGGCTGCACCCGCGAATCGGGGCAACCGATGTCGTCCCATTCGTCCCCTTGCGCAACGTGAGCATGGAAGAGTGCGTGAGGTTGGCGCACGAAGCGGGCGCTCGCATCTGGGATGAACTGGCCATTCCGGTCTACTTCTACGAGCGCGCGGCGCTCAGAGCCGACCGAACCAATCTCGAAGACGTGCGCCGCGGCGGCTTCGAAAAGCTGCGCGAACTCGTGCGGAGCGACGAGAAGCGCGCGCCCGACATCGGCGAAGCGAAACTTCACGAAACGGCAGGCGCGTGCATCGTCGGCGCGCGCCCTATCCTGATCGCATTCAACGTCCATCTTCGCACGGACGACCCGCAAGTGGCCGCGCGCATCGCTCGAGCTGTTCGCGGGCGCGATGGCGGATTGCGCTTCTTGAAAGCCTTGGGCTTCAAGCTCGAAACGCGCGGCATGGCGCAGGTCTCGATGAACCTGACGAACTACGAACGAACCACGCTGCATCATGCCTTTGAAGCCGTGCGGCGGGAAGCGGAGCGTTATGGAGTGGCGATCGCCGGAAGCGAGGTCGTCGGTCTCGTGCCGCAAGCGGCGCTCGATGAGGCAGCCGCCTACTGGTTGCGACTGGAGACAACGCCTTCCGCTGCTGTGCTCGAAAAGAGACTGGCCGCCGCGTTGCGGGAACGCGACTCGATGGCGTCCGGCCCAAAACCGCTCGCGACACTCGTCGAAACGTTGCGCGAACAACTACGTGAGCTATCGAGCGAAAAGGCTTTGACGGCGCGCGAGGCGCTCGAAGAACTCGACGCCGTCAGCGCACAGCTTGCGGCGACTGTGCGGCAGGCGCGTTTTGAACGCGCCCGCGGCGTTGAGCGCGAGGCAGCGCTGAAAAGCTCGGCCAACCTTCTGCTCGAAAGCATACGACTGGCGGTGCAAGCGCTGGCGACCACTGAGATCGCCGTCGAAGAGTTGCTCGACGCAAAGCAAGCGTTGCTCGCTCTGCGCGCGGCAGACATAGCCCAAGTCGCTTTCGCCCTC
Organism: Pyrinomonas sp.; assembly: GCF_040289685.1. Classification (NCBI taxonomy): domain Bacteria; kingdom Pseudomonadati; phylum Acidobacteriota; class Blastocatellia; order Blastocatellales; family Pyrinomonadaceae; genus Pyrinomonas; species Pyrinomonas sp. The sequence continues at coordinate 19,033 of NZ_PSLQ01000054.1, read as the reverse complement.
GCGTCGGTGGCGCGCTCCGGCGTCCTACAGAACGCCGCGCATCTGGATGATGAGGAGACGGCTGAAGAATACCGTGCGCGTGCGAACGAACTCTTTTCGCAAGCGCGCGAAACAGCGGCGCGCATCACGGAGATGTCCCAACTGGATCGCTCATGAACGTCGCGCCGCTTTCGCGACCGCGGCGCAAATCCTTTATCATTGTCGCTTCAAATGGCAGCGACCGCTCCCTGTTCCCGGAACAAAAACCCTCCGCTCCGCATGGGACGGTCGCGCGCAAGCTCTCGCTCCGAAAGGTGCATCATGACGATCGAGGAACAACTCGCTTACTTGAGCAAAGGCGCGGTCGAGATCATCCGCGCCGAAGAACTCCGCGCCAAGCTCGAAAAGTCGGCGCGCACTGGTGAACCGCTGCGCGTCAAGCTCGGCGCCGATCCCACGGCGCCCGACATCCACCTCGGACATACGGTTGTGATCCGCAAGCTGCGCGCGTTTCAGGAACTGGGCCACACGGCGATCTTCTTGATCGGCGATTTCACAGGAATGATCGGCGATCCGTCGGGCAAGTCGGCCACGCGCCCGCAACTGACGCGCGAAGAGATCGAAGCCAATGCCGAAACATACAAGGCGCAGATCTTTAAGCTGCTCGATCCGGATCGGACCGTCATCGAATTCAACTCGCGCTGGATGGAACGGATGACGACGGCGGACTTCATCCGACTGGCGTCGCGCGTGACGGTGCGACAAATCCTCGAGCGCGACGATTTTCAGAAACGCTTAGCCGAAGAGCGTCCCATCGCGCTTCACGAGCTGCTCTATCCGCTCGTTCAAGCTTACGATTCGGTGGCGCTCGAAGCCGATGTCGAGCTCGGCGGGACAGACCAAAAGTTCAACCTTCTAATGGGGCGCGAAGTGCAACGCGCTTACGGGCAGGAACCGCAGATCGCCGTCATCACACCGCTCCTAGAGGGCACCGATGGCGTGCAGAAGATGTCCAAAAGCTTGGGCAACTACATCGGCATTAATGAACCGCCCGACGAAATGTTCGGCAAGGTGATGTCCATCTCCGACGAGTTGATGTGGCGTTACTACGAGCTTTGCACCGACCTGCGCCCCGATCAAATCGCCGCCATGCGCGCCCGCGCCGAAAGGGGCGAGATGAACCCGCGCGACGCCAAGGCCGAACTGGCCCGGCGCATCGTCGCCGATTTTCACGGACCGGAAGCAGCTCGCTTGGCCGAAGAAGCGTTCGACCGCATCTTCCGCCGCCATGAGGCGCCGTCGGACGTGCCCGCACGCGAAGTGGCCGCTGGACGTTGGAAGGTCGCGCGTCTTTTGGTCGAGACGGAGCTTGCGCCCTCCATGAGCGAAGCGCGCCGTTTGATGGAACAAGGTGGCGTCCGCATCGAAGGCGAACGCATCACGCGCACCGATGCCGAGATCGAGCTTTCAGCCGATCGCCCGCTGCTCGTGCAGGTCGGCAAGCGTCGCTTCCTGCGGGTGCGTGGGATGAGACCGATCGGCTCATGAGTCGCGTGCGGCGAACCAGTCGTCTCCTCGCAGAGCGGATGATCATCGACAAGCGACGCCCGGTGACGCACTGCGTTGTTTCTTCGCGCTCGATCAATGCGAGCGCTTGTTCGACGTTCAAGTGGCGACGCCCGGTGACGCACTACGTTGCTTCTTCGCGCACCGCTTGCGTCAACGCGGTTCAGCCCCGCTGCGATCTTACGTCTTCGCGTGCGCGAGGCGCGAGGTCTTTGGTTGCGCTCGAAGCAGCGCGGGCAAGCCGTTTCCGGCGCGTGCGCGAAGGGCGCTTGCTCGAAACCGAAAGGCTGCGCCGAAGCTCCTCTGCCCGTTCCAGCGCTCTTGAAGAACAACGCGCAAACTCCGGCTCATCATTCCCCATGGAGTGCCGCCACGGTTCAGCGCCTTTGAAGAACAAGGCGCAAAAGAGCTATTCGCCAGCGACAGAGAGCGGCACGTGCGCGCCGATGACTTCCGTGATGCGGTTTTCTTGATCGACGAGGACGACTTTCGGCTCCCAGTCGGAAGGAACGGGATCGGGAACTTGAGCGTAGGCCATGATGATGACCAGATCGCCCACGGCGAAATGGTGGGCCGCAGCGCCGTTCAATTGGACGACGCCGCTTCCGCGCTCTCCCGCGAGCGCGTAGGTTTCGATCCTCTTCCCGTTATCTAAATTGACCACTTGGACGCGCTCGAACGGCAGGATGCCAGCGGCATCGAGCAGGTTCTGGTCAACCGTGATCGATCCGACGTAGTGAAGATCTGCTCCGGTGACGCGCGCGCGGTGAATCTTGCCGTGAATCATCGTTCTGATCATTCTGAACTTCGCTCTTCCGCTCCTTTTCGCCTCGATGGAAAACTTCTCGTTAAATTTTACCCCATGCGCGGCCCGATGGCGAAAGAAACGCGCGCACGGTTGCTACCGAACGCGCCTTTTGCGCATATAATGCCGCCTATGCGCTTCTTCAAATTCCACGGCTACGGCAACGACTATCTCATCATCGAAGAAGCCTCGCTTCAGCGCAACGTGAGGATGGGCGAATTCGTGCGCCGTCTGTGTGACCGGCACCGCGGCGCTGGCGCTGACGGAGTGGCGATCATTGGGCCATCGAGCGAGGCCGATTTCCACGTGCGCATCTTCAACGCCGACGGGAGCGAAGCGGCCATGTCAGGCAACGGCACGCGCTGCGCCGCAGCCTATTTGTATTACAATGGGCTGTGGTCCGCCGACGAACTGCAGCTCAGCACGCGCGCCGGCATCAAGCTCTATCGCTTGTGTGGACGATACGGCACGCGCCGCTTTCGCTTCGAGGCAGAAATCGGACGCCCCGTCTTCGAAAGCGCAGCCATTCCGATGCGCACAGATGAACCGAGAGAGATCGTGCTCGATTATCCGCTCGAAGTGGGCGAACAGAGGGTCGCCGTCACCGCGTTGCAGATGTGCAATCCGAACTGCTGCGTGTTCGTCGAGGATTTCGCGCGAGTTGACTGGCGCGCGCTCGGCAGCTTAATCGAGCGTCACCCGCGCTTTCCCGAAAGGACCAACGTCGAGTTCATCCGCGTCGAAAGTCGCGATCGCATCAGCGTGCGCGTTTGGGAACGCGGCGTCGGCGAAACGGCCTCTTCCGGGACGGGCGCGTGTGCCGCCGCCGTCGCCGCTTGTTTGAAGGGAGCGACTGATCGCCGTGTGATGGTCGAGATGCCGGGCGGCACGCTCGAAGTCGAGTGGCGCGAAGATGGCGAAGTGGTCCTTTCGGGCACAGCGGAAGCCGTCTACCGCGCGGAGTGGCTTGACTTGGAAGAAGGAAATGGAGAGGCTTGACCAACGGGTCGGGTTGAAGAACGTCGCTTGTGCGTTGCCCTCGATGCGAGGTTCAATGGATAGTCGAGCTTCTTCGGGTCACTCGCCGAACCGGTCTAGACGAGAAACATGGCGAAATCGGTTGCAGAACGCTTGATCATTGCGCTCGATGTCGAATCAGCAGCGCAAGCCCTTCGGCTGGTGGAACATCTTCAGCCGTTGGTCGGCATGTTCAAAGTGGGATCGCAGCTCTTCACCGCGGCTGGGCCGGAGATCGTGCGTCGGATCGTGCAGGCGGGGGCGCGCGTCTTTCTCGACCTCAAATTTCACGACATCCCAAACACGGTGGCGGGCGCTGCCGCCGCAGCGACGCGCATGGGCGTGCACATCTTCAACGTCCACGCGCTCGGCGGCAGCGAAATGATGCGTCGCGCCGCGGAAGCCGCGCACATAACTTCCGCGCGCCAAGGCACGGCGCGCCCTCACGTCATCGCGGTCACAGCTCTTACCAGCGCCGACCAGCAGACGCTCGCTGAAATCGGCATCAATCAAGCACCCGCCGCGCTCGTCCTGCGGTTGGCGAAACTCGCCGCGCAAGCTGGACTCGACGGCGTGGTGGCTTCGCCGCAAGAAGCGGCTTCGATTCGCGCGAGCGTCCAGCGAGACGATTTTCTCGTCGTGACGCCCGGCGTGCGACCGGCATTTACGGCCGCGCACGATCAAAAGCGCGTTGCTACGCCCGCCGCCGCCATTCTTGCCGGAGCGGACTACGTCGTGATGGGACGCGCCGTGCTCGAAGCTCCTGATCCGCCAGAGGCAGTGAAACGGATCATCGAAGAGATCGAACGTGCGCTCGACGCGCAAAGGTCGCATTGATCAAGAGCGCGAACTTCGGAAACTTCGCGTTGACGCGCGGCGTGTAATCAGCGGCGACTGATGCGCGCGCGCCATCTGCTCTTCCGTTCCGTGGTCCAACAGATCATGGCGAGGGATTCGAGGGGAAATCGAGCGCGCGGCAAAGGCCGCGTTGAAGGAGGCGCGCTTCAGCGACTAGACTTTGGAAGAATTTGGGACGAGAGCTTTCGGTCGAAGAACTTGAAAAGGAATCGCAACAACCCCGCTCGATGTCTCTGAAAAGGGCTAACGCTTGGTCGGTCTTTTCGCTCGTTTTCGCGTGCGCGCTCGCCGCAAATAGCGGCCGGTCGGCGGAGAACGGCGCGTACAAAATCGGCGAACGCCTGACTTACAACGTCTCGTTCGCGCACATCCCCGTGGCGGCTCACGCCGAACTCATCGTCGCCGAACGGCGCAGCTTCGGCGGACGCGACGGCATCGAGTTACGCGCCCATCTCGAAACGGTGGACGTCGTCAACGCGGCGCTGCTGGCGCTCGACGATGAATTCGTTTCGCGCATTGATCCGCTTTCGGGCACCCCCTTCTACTTCGCGCGGACCAAACGCTCGCCGATGACGGAACAGATGGCGGACGCGCCCATGACGCGTCTGTTCGGCACGAGCGCGGGCGCCTTCGACCCGTTGGCCGCGCTCTACCACCTGCGAACGCTTGCGCTCGCGCCAGGCATCCGCCATCGCTTGCGTGTGCTCTACGGCACGGAGCTATTGGAGATCGAAGCACAAACGCGCGGCACGGAAAGGATCAACACAAACATCGGCGCCTTCAATGCGTTGGTCACGCAGATTCGCGTACGTAACAACCCGCGATTGGATGAGCGGCGCGTTCAAATCTATTTCAGCGATGACCCGCGCCACCTCCCGCTGCTCATCACCGTGCACCATCCAGCGGGCGAAATCCGCGCCGAGATCGCAAGCTTCGAAGAGACGCAACCGCCAACGCCGACGAAAGAGGCCGCTGCGACGCGACCGCGACCGACGCCGCCCGCCGCCGAGCCGCTTCCGCCCGATCTCCCATTCGGAGCGAACGAACAACTGAACTTCCGCCTTTTGCTCGGTCAAACGAATCAAACCATCGGGCAAATCTCGTTGCAAGTGCGCCCGCGCGCACGCTATTTCGGGCGCGACGGACTGCTGCTGACGCTGGCGGCCCGGACCACCGCCGAAGGCGCGCGCCTCTTCTCGCTCAACGACCGCATCAACACCTATGTCGATCCGCTTACGCTGCTGCCCTTTAGGATCGAATTGCAAATGCGCGAAGGCCGTTGGGCGCTGGATCGCACGATCACGGTGGACCAGGATCGCGGCGCGGCGGTGCGCGACGATGGCCAAAGAGTTGAGATCCCAGTCGGCACGCACGACCTTCTCTCGGTGATCTACGCGCTCAGATCCTTCGACTTGACGCCGCCGAAACGCAACGCTGTCTCCGTGCTCGCCATCTCGCGCCCACGCACGCTCTATGTCAATTCGCTCCAAAAGACGGTGATCGAACTCGGCGGCCAACGTATTCGCGCCATCGAACTCGCTCTCAACACGGACGATCCGGAGAGCAACAAGTACCAGCTTCGCCTTTGGGTCAGCGACGACCGCCGACGCTTGCCGCTACGTCTGCTGGCGACGACGCCCTTCGGCCCCGTGCGCGCAGAACTGGAGATCATCCCTCTGGTCCAACAGTGACGCCGCGAAAAAGCCAGCGAGCATTGGCACACGAACCGCCAATCCACACCGGTTCAGCAGCAAGCGCGCCAAGCATCCCCAAAGCGCCGACGCGCGACGGTTCGCGCTTAAACGAAACGAGAGGCCGATCCCAAATCCATCTCTGGACTACCAGCGGAATGAAAGTTCATCGAATTCAAACGAAAGTTGCGCTGCGTTACGCGCACCGCTCTTCGCGCGCCGCCTTTTCAATGAAAGTTCTCGAATTCAGACGAAAGTTGCGCCGGACTGCAGCGTGCGTTCTCTTTCAGCCGGGGTGCGTTACTGCATGATCAGTTTTTCGGGCGGAAGCATGGCCGGTCTCCCGCGATGCTGCCAACACCGCTCCAGACTCCGCACGCGCCTTTGGCACGGAGTGCCTTTTTTGGTGCGCGCCCCGCAAATGTAAACCCTTTCGTTCTCCACAGGCTGTACCGCGCGCGCGCTGGGCGCATCAGCTACCGCTTGGCTCGAGGCGCGTTCGATTATGAGCGGCGGCGGCTCCGCGGCGCTCCAGCGCCCGACCATGTACCCGCCGCCGAGAAGAGCCGCGCCGAACAACAACCACACGCTCCAAACGGCACGTCGCGAGGCTTGCGCGCACTTCGGGCAAAGCCCCCCGCCAAGCCAACTCAAGCGCCGCTGAGAAAGAAGTCGTTCGCCGCATACGGCGCAGAAGTTTGGGCGATGCATCCGCCAGCTCCCTTGACACTCCGCACGGCTAAAGCCGTTGGATTCTTGGAAGCACTCCCGTACCCGGGAGTGCTGCCTTGCGGCACCAAGCGATCCCCGTGTGTCCCACGGTTGAGCCCGCTTGAGCGGACAAAAGACGCAATCCTTCGTGGAGAATGTTTCTTGCGGCGTTGATATCCCGATCATGCGTTTCGCCGCACACCGGGCACGCCCACTTCCGGACAGACAAGTCTTTCGCCCCGGCGCTTCGGTGTCCGCAGCAAGAGCAAAGCTGGCTCGACGGGAAAGTGGGCGAAACGATGACCACACGCCTCCCGTACCATCCCGCTTTGTACTCCAACTGCCGCCGGAATTCCGACCAACTGGCGTCGGCGATGCTTCCCGCAACTCGGTGGTTCTGCTGCATGTTCCGCACACGCAGCTCCTCCAGGCAGATCACTTGGTTTTCGCGAATCAGCCGGGAGGACAGCTTGTGCAGGAAGTCCAACCGGGCGTTTCGCACCTTCTCGTGGAGCCGGGCCACCTTCAACCGGGCCTTCTCCCGGTTCTTCCCGCCCGGCTTCCGGCGGGAAAGAATCCGCTGCCAGCGTTTCAGTTTCTCTTCGAGTTTCCCTAGGTGTCGAGGGTTCGGGATCTTCTCTCCGGTACTGAACACGGCGAAATCCAGCAGTCCCAAGTCGATGCCAACGGCAGTTGGCAGTGACTCCAAAGGCTGAATCTCCGTATCCACCAGCACCGACACGAAGAACTTGCCCGAAGGCGCTATGCGAACCGTGGCCGAGAGAATGCGCCCCTGCACTTCGCGGGATTTAGCGAACTTCACCCATCCCACCTTCGGGAGCCGAATCCGGTTGCCCGCAATGCGGATAGTCGCCTTGTCATCCTCTTTGCCGTTGCGTTTGGACGTGTAGGACTGCTTCGGGTGCTTTTTGCTCTTGAAGCGCGGATAACCTTTCTTCTCCCGGAAAAACCTTTGGAAGGCGTCGTCCAGCTCTTCCACCGCCCGTTGCAGGGCTGTGGAATCCTGGAGCCAAGGATGTTGCTGTTTCAATTCAGGCAATTCCCGCATACAGGCGTACTGGTCTAGGGTAGTCCCATCTCGCTCATAGGCTTCTTTGCGGCGAGCAAGGAGGTGATTGTAGACAAACCGACAACATCCGATGGCGCGTCGGAACTGTTGTTCCTGTTCTTTTGTCGGATAGAGACGAAATGAATAGGCTATGTTCATATCGTTCACCCACGTTTCTTTTGTGCTTCAACATATCGACGAATTGTGTCGCTGGATACGTTACCAGCAGTGCTTACAAAAAATGAATGTGTCCATAGGCTTGGGAGGTGTCTAAGATGCTCAAACTCTTGGCGAAGACATCGCGAAGTTATTCTAGTAGCCATAATGTCTGATGGAGAATCTGTCGGGAGACAGTTCAAAAACAAATGAACATGATCAGGCATCGTCTCCATCGCTATACTGATCCAATCATTTTCTTGGCATATTTCGCTCACCAGTTCCTTGAATCGCGTTTTCACTTGACCAATAAGAACTTTTCGTCTGTATCGAGGACAGAACACAAAATGATAGTTGATGAGCGATACGGTTGTTTTTGTATGGCGATATTCTTGTCCCATGCCACTATTGAATCAGTTTAACGTATTCACTGCGACACGCTTCATCCCACCCTTATAAGGAGTGGGCTTTCGCGTGTTATTTTTGTAATCAAAACCGCCGGTGAGGCGACTGGATCGAACCCGGCGTTTCGGCTAAGCTGCGCTTGGCCGCTCCGCTGCGCAACGAAGAACTGAAAGGCGAATCAAGAGGCCGCGCCTTCACCGAGCATCGCCATCATCGGTCGTAACTGGCCAACCGATCGACCATGGCTCCGAGCCACCCGTTCGCAAAGCGCTGCTGCCATCGCCGCAAGTCGCTCGCTGAGGCCGCTTCGTTTCAAACGCGGAACGCATTGCAATCAACGAAACAAAGTGCTATAGTCTCCGCGGCATCCCAAGGCATGAAACTTTACTGCAACCGCTACTCCCATTTCAAAGATCCGCTGGTCTGCGCGGTGAGCTGCCCGTTTCGTGCCCGCTGCCGCGACTTCGCGCTCTTTTACGCTGCCAACCGCGAGGCCGTAGAAGCCCGTTTATGCGGCTACCTTGATCTGCGCCGCGAGCGAAGCCCGGAACAAGTGCCATCGCCAGTGGGCGGGAAGATCGTACTGGAGGTGAAAAGATCTATGCCGGAAGCGATGTACATCTGGATCGACGCTGACGAACGCGCCGAGTTGGTCTCCCATCAAGAGGCCCTGCGTCGCGCCGAGCGCGGCGCGAAGCCGAAGCAAATTTACAAAGTCGCACAAGAGATGGAGCTGCGTTATCAACTTGTGCCGCGCCGTCGAATCGAAAAGGTCAAGCGCGAAGTGGCGACCGAAGAGGCGCGCGCGGCAGCGCGGCGCGCTCGGTTGCGCGCCGTCGAGACGACCGACGCCGCACCAACAGAGGAAACGCCCAAAGCCGCGCCGAAAAGACGTCGCGCCAAATAGGACAGATCGCGCGAACTCCAAGCCTTACTCCATGGTGCGCGCTACGAGGGCGCGGCGCGTTCCGATTGTTTTGCCGAGCTTAAACCGCGCGTTAGGATCTACGCCACGTATGCGTCCGTTGAAAAGCATGCGTCCGTCACAGCGCGCAATTGAAGGGTTCGAGTTTAGCAGAACTCCTCAGTGGCCGACACCTTCCATCGCCCGGCTCTTTCGCGCGCGACTTGTCACTTTCGCGCGAGCAACCCGCCATAGCGGATTCGGCTTCGAACCGACTTCGGGCGATGGCTTGCCAAAGGGGCATGAGCTTCGCCATACTCGAAAGAAGAGCGAGTCGCGGCGATGCCGAAAGTTCGACTTTCATTCTTTGTCCTGTTTTTTTCGCTCCTTGTGGCCGCACCTTCGGCGCGCGCGCAAGATGAAGACGTGGTGCGCGTCGGCGTTAACCTCGTGCAACTCAACGTCGGCGTTACCGACCGTCGCGGTCGCCCCGTAACCGATCTAACGCCGAACGAATTCATCGTTTACGAAGACGGCGTGCCGCAGCGCATCGTCTCTTTCGAACCAACTGAAACGCCGTTCAGCCTTGTTCTTCTGCTCGATATGTCCGGTTCCACGCTCAACTTCCGCACGACGTTGAAGCAAGCAGCCTGGCGCTTCATCGATGCGCTTGCCCCGGACGATCGCGTCGCAGTGGTCGCCTTCAACGATCGGACCAGACTGCTCGCCAAATTCACCTCCGATCGCAAAAAGATCGCTTGGGCTATCGAGCGGGCCGAAGGGCGTGGGGAGACACAGCTATACAGGGCGCTCGGTTACGCGCTCGAACTGCTCGCGCAAGAGGGCAAACGGCGCAAAGCAATCGTCGTTTTGACCGACGGGCTGGATACGGAATTGCGCAACGCGGATCGCGCTTCATCGGTCGAAGCACGAACGGATGCGGAAGCGATCGCGCGCCTGAAGCCAGAGTCGAGTCCGCTGCTCAACGCCGTGTTGGACGCTGCCGACCGGCAGGGCGTGACCATCTATCCGCTCGCGCTCGCTTCAGGCGACCCGAAGCGCTTACCCATCGCCACGCCACAGATCACCGCCATCTACACAGCGGCGCGGCAGAGATTGCAAATACTCGCCGACCGCACGGGCGGGAGGCTTCATCAGATCAACCGGCTGGAAGACTTGGGGCGTCTTTACGCGGAAGTCGCCGCAGACCTACGCACGCTCTACAGCATCGCTTATCAACCGGCTGGCGATCGTCCGCGCGATGGGAGTTGGCGTTCGATTCGCGTCGAGGTCAAACGGCCCGATCTGATCGCGCGAACGCGCCAAGGTTACTACGCGCGATGAGCGCTTGGGCAGCGAGCGAGAACGGATTTGTGCCGTTCGCTTGCGGCGATCAGGCGCGAACGATGCGCCCGGCGCGCTGTCGCTTTATCACTGAAGCTGTTGCGACCTCATCGGGTGGATCGAAGATGCCTCTTGGCATCGGGTTCGCAGGTGCAAGCGCGGGTAACATCTTGATCTCCGTGTGAGCGGATCGAAGATGCATCGAGAGGCGCAAATTCCATCGCTTTGCCCTTCGACGAAAGGCGACGCGCCGCAAGGAAAACCCAGCCTCAAAGACTATCTGCACGCTTACGATCTTCTCGTGCGGTGGTGCCGCGCGCGCCAATACGCAGGTTACGATCCTTACGACGGTTTGAACAGTCGCCTGTTTCGCGCGACGCCCCTTGTGCGCTGGTCGATCACGCGGCTCGTCTGGACGCAGCTCTTCAAACGCCTGCCGATCAATCTGCGCCCCATCGCGCTCGTCCCCGCGGAAAGGAACGCCAAGGGGATGGCGCTCTTTGCGCTCGCGGCGCTCGCCCGGTTTCGCACGTCGCGCAAAGAGGAGGACGCCGAAGAGGCGCGCGCGCTGCTCGATCAGATGCTTTCGATGAAGCTCACTGGGTGGCGCGGCGCTTGTTGGGGCTACAACTTCGATTGGCAAGGGCGCGCTTTTTTCGCCCCGCGCGGGACGCCGACCATCGTTCCGACCGCTTTTGCCGCGCGCGCGCTCATCGAAGCAGCGCGCGACATGAAAGACGCGCGTTACGGCGAAGCGGCCCGTAGCGCTTGCGAGTTCATTCTCGCAGACCTTCGTCGCAGCGAAGAAGCGGCGGATGAAATCTGCTTCAGCTATTCGCCGTTGGATCGGACGCGCGTTTACAATGCGAGCCTGCTGGCGGCGGAAACTTTGGCCTGTGTCGGTGCCACAACGAAAGAGTGGCATCTGCTCGATCACGCCGCGCGCGCCGCGCGCTACGTCGTTCGTCGCCAACGCGCGGATGGATCGTGGGCTTACGGCGCAGACCCATTTCAGTCTTGGTGCGATAATTTTCATACGGCCTTCATCCTCGTGTCGCTTGCGCGCATTCGACGCAGCGGCATCGGCGACGCCGCCATCGAACGGGCGCTTGATAGCGGTTACCGATTTTGGCGCGATCGGTTCTTCATCTGGACGGAGCCGCGTTTTCGTGCCGCGGATGGGCAGCCGAAGTATTATCACGACGCGCTCTATCCGACAGACGCGCACGCGGTGGCAGCGGCCATCGTTGCGTTCCTGGAGATCAGCGGCGAGTTCGATGCTGAGCGCGATTGGGCCGATCGTGTGGCGCGCTGGGCGCTCGACAACTTGCGCGACCGGCAAGGTTGTTTCCACTACCAACGACGGCGCTTCTACACAGTGCGCATCCCGTATATGCGCTGGTCACAAGCGTGGATGCTCTATGCGCTCGCGCGGCTGATCGAGAGCCGAACCGAAGTCGGTTAGAAGCGCTCGTCTTTTTCACTAATGGATCTCCAATTGTCATGCGCATCTGGATCGATCTGGCTAATTCGCCCCACGTGCCACTTTTCCGCGCGCTCAGCGCAGAGTTCGGCGCGCGCGGCCATGAAGTGCTCTTCACAGCGCGCCGTTTTGCGCAGACGGTCGAGTTGGCCGAAGCCTTTGGTCTCAGTGTGACAGTGATCGGCGAACACGGCGGGAAGAAGCTGGCCGGCAAGGGGAGCAATCTTTTGAAGCGCACGTGGGAACTAGCAAGATGGGCGCGCCGACGACGGATCGATCTGGCTGTTGGGCATAACTCTTACGCACAGATCGTCGCGGCACGCGCGCTCGGTTTAAGGTGCGTGACAATGATGGACTACGAGCATCAACCGGCCAACCATTTGGCCTTCCGGCTGGCCCACCGCGTCATCGTTCCAGTCGCTTTCCCAGAGCAAGCGCTGCGGCGTTTCGGCGCAACGCCCGATAAGGTGCGCCGTTACCATGGGATCAAGGAAGATGTCTATCTGGCTGACTGGGAGCCGAATCCGGGCTTTGCCGACGAACTGCGGCGCGCGTTCGAGATCGAACCGCAAGAGATCCTCGTCGTGGCGCGCCCGCCAGCGCGCGACGCGCTCTATCATCGCTTCGAAAACGCGCTCTTCGATGCGCTTCTCGAAGAGCTGCGCGCACGCAAGCACGTCCGAGTCATCCTGATCGCGCGCACTGCGGCGCAACGCGCGATGTATGACGAACGTTTTTCGTCGAGCAACGTCATCGTCGCCCCGCGCGCGCTCGATGGACTCAATCTCATCGCCGCCGCCGATCTGGTCATCAGCGCTGGCGGGACGATGAACCGCGAAGCGGCGGCGCTCGGCGTTCCGGCGCTGAGCATCTATGCCGGGCGCTGGGCCGCAGTGGATGATTTCCTGATACGCCAAGGGAGATTGCAACGCATTTCGACGCGCGCCGAGATCGAGAGCCTACCGCTCTGCAAGCGTTCGACGACGACGCCGCCGCGACGCTGCCGCGAGGTGCGCGCACAGGTTGCGGAGTTGGTGTTGGAAGCGGCGAAAAGCTAAGATAAGCGCTTTCCGATCCGGCGCTTTTCGCTTTTTGCCGAGATGCGTGCACAGAGACTCGATGAGAAGAGAAAGGCCGTTCTGGTGGCGGCACGCTTTCCAGCGCGCGCCCCGCGCTGGGCGCTTCCGGCCATCAAAGCGGCGCTCTTTTTGACTGATGCGTTGCTCGCGGCTCTCTGCTTTACGGCGGCATTTTACCTACGCGAAGGGCTGCCGCTGGTTGAACGCTCCGACGCGACGTGGGAGTGGAGCGCGGCGTTCGCTCCTTACGCCGTGTTGCTGCCTTTCGTCATCGTCGCGCGCACGGCGACGCTCGCGCGCTACGACCTCTACCGATTGCGCGGTGAATACTCGCTGCTCGATGACGGGGCGCGGCTCTTCAAAGCACTGGCGACGGCTTCGCTGTTGATCGTGGCGGCGGCTTTTCTTTATCGCGGCGGTTATCAATATCGCGCCTTCTCTTATGCGCGCGGCGTCTTCGCGCTCGACTTCGCGCTGTCGCTCGCGGCTTTCGGCGCTTCTCGTCTGCTCGTGCGCTTGGGACAAAGGGCGGCGCGCGCGCGCGGCATCAATCTCGTCCCGACACTCGTCGTCGGCTGCAATCACGAAGCGGCCTTGTGCATCGACGAGATGCGCGCCCATCCGGAATTCGGCTACCGCGTCATTGGCGTCATCGCGACCGACGCAAGAAGCGAGACGGAGTTCAACGGCGTGCCTATCATCGGCACGCTCGACGATCTCGCTGCGGCGATTAAATTCGCCGCGGCGAACGAAGTGATCATCACTGACACGCGCCTTTCGGGCGACAAGCTCTTCGACGTGATGATGAGCGTCGGACGCAACCGCCGCGTCGAGTTTCGCGTTGCGCCGAGCCTCTTCAACTTCCTGCCGCGCAAAACCGAGATCGATCAGATCGGCGCGCTGCCGATGATCAGGCTCTTTCGCGAACCCCTGCCACAAGCGGCGCGCGCGCTCAAACGAACGTTTGACATCGCGCTGTCGGCCCTCGCTTTGCTCCTGCTCGCGCCGTTGTGGATGCTGATCGCCGTCCTCATCAAGCTCGATTCGCGCGGCCCCGTGCTCTACAAACAGGAGCGCGTCGGCATGGATGGGCGAATCTTTTTGTTCTACAAGTTTCGCACGATGCGCGCCGATGCCGACGACCGCATTCATCGTGAATACCAGCGTAAGCTCATCTCCGGACAAGACGACGCCAATTTGGGCGACGACGCGCGCCCCATCTATAAACTTCATCGCGATCCGCGCGTGACGCGCGTCGGACGTTGGTTGCGCCGGACCAGTCTGGATGAACTGCCGCAACTTCTCAACGTTCTGCGCGGCGAGATGAGCATCGTCGGGCCGCGTCCGCCCATCCCTTACGAGGTCGGATTTTACAAAGCGTGGCACCGCAAACGGCTCGATATGAAGCCCGGCATCACGGGATTGTGGCAAGTATCGGGACGCAATCGGCTGACCTTTGAAGAGATGGTGCGCTTGGACCTCTTCTACATCGAAAACTGGTCGCTCTGGCTCGATCTGAAGATCATCCTGCGCACTTTGCCGGCGATGCTGCGCGGGGAAGGGGCTTATTAGTCGAGCTACTTGAGATCGAAGCTGTCAGGCAAGTACCGAGTTTTGTTGAACGGCGAGCTTGTTAGTCGAGTTGACTGAGACCGGAGCGGCCTAGCGCACGCTATGAACTACGCGGAACAAGCGCAGCGTCTTCGGCTGTATCGTATCATCGGCGGCAGCAGCGCCGCTTTGGTGCTCGCACTCAACATGCTCTCCATCTACTTTGAGCGTGGGCCGAAAACAGCCGAGAAGATCGTTTTCGCAGCGCTCGCCGTTGCGCTCGCCAGCGCAATCTATTACCTGCCCTTCTACCTGAACCTGACGACCGAAGAGGAGAAACGTCTTCGTTGGGCGGTGAAGTTCCGTTGGGCGGCGTGCGGGATCATCGCCGTTGTTGGTGCGCCGTTCATCGTCGGCGCCACGCATCGGCATCAATTGGCGTTAGCGCTGCTCGGCACGGTGGCAACAGTTGCCGCAGTTAACTTGCTTGTGCGCACGCAACTCAAAAAGCGACAAAAGGCTTTCCGCTTCGCTCCCCAGACCTATCTTTTGACGGACACAGCCCTGGCGCTCATCTGGACATGGTGGAAGATCGAATCGAGCGCCTTTCTCTCGCTTGCGCTTCAGTGGGCATCGCTCTTCTACATCGTCACGGCAGAGCCGGCGCGAGCCGCATGGGCACGCGCACGGCAGCGTATCATCGTCTTCGCCGTCGCTGCCGCCGCGACGCTGGCCTTGACGATCACCGCCGCCCCCGATCGCAGCTTGTTTGCCGCTTGCGCGGCGGTGACGACCTGCTTGTGCGCGGGCGAACTGCTCGCGGCCTTCACGTTCGACTGGCACGTGAAGACGCGCGCGCGCGTTGTGGCGGAGATCGTCGCCTTCACGGGAGAAGCGCACGAGCGCGTCCGTCGCCGTCTGCTCGAAGCGAGCAGCGCGTTGGCCGCAAACTGGCGGCGAGACCAACCTTCATCGCCGGAAGAGATCGCCGCTTGGTACCGACGCAATTCGTGCCTGTACATCTACGATCTCGCCAATTTTCATCTGTACGGCAAACACATTCGCTTCACGCTCGAGCTACTGAAACTAGCACGCGGGCGCGTGCTCGATTACGGCGCCGGGATCGGTGACCTCGCGTTGGAGCTAGCGCGCCGCGGTCATGCGGTCGTCTATTTCGATCTCGAAGGCGATGCGCGTTCGTTCGCCATGTGGCGCGCAAAGGGCGAAGGGCTGATCAACATCGATTTTCCCGCTGAACAGAGGCGCATCGGCGGCACGTTTGAGACGATCTACGCGCTCGACGTGCTTGAGCACTTGCCCGATCCGGAAGAGACGCTTCGTTTTCTGGTGAGCAAACTCGCGCCGCGTGGCCGATTGATTCTGACCGCTCCTTTTGGCGCGACCGAGGCGCATCCGATGCATTTGGCGCCCACGTTCGACGTCCGCCGTTTTCTCGACGAGCACGGGCTACGTGAGGCGAAGGGGTGGCGGAAGTGGTTTGGACCGGCGATGATCCGTCGCCGCCACGTGTTGATTTACCAGCGTGCCAACTGAAGAGGAAACGTACCCTTTGCTTCGACGCATCGACCGATGATGGAAACGAACCTTCCAAAGACCCATGCAGCGCGCGATGAAAGCCGCGCGAGCGCGACGCTTCGTCGGCTAATCCTCTTCTGCCTTTTCGCGTTCGCTTTCAGCGCGCCCCACTCGATCGCGGCGGCACAGTTCTTCTGGGCCACTGGACTCTTCCTGTGGGCTTTGCGGCTTTGCTCGCGACGCGCGCGGCGAGAGCTGCATCGCACACCGCTCGACTACGCGCTCCTCGGCTTTTTCGCGCTCACCGTCCTCTCCTCGCTCTTCTCTTACGAACCGGAGATCTCCATCGGCAAACTTCGTGGCGCGAGCCTCTTCACCATCGCTTACTTGGTGGCGCAAAACATCGGCACGCTCGACGCGGCGCGAAAGATCGCGTTTGTGCTCATCGCCTCATGCATGATCAACGTCGGTTACACGTTCATCGAACGCGCAATTGGACGCGGCGTGAAGATCCATACGATGCGAGCGGATAGCCCGTTGCGCAACGCGCGCATTCAAGAAGGCGATACGCTGCTCGAAGTGGACGGACGCAAGATGAACGACCTCGCAGACTTGGATCGCGCGCTTCGAGAGCACGCATCCGCTCCGGCGCAAGTGAAGATCTACCGCTACGAATGGATCGGAACGCTCGATCTTCCGCGAACAACGCTGGAGGGGAAGAGCACCGAAGAACGTCTCGGCGTCGTTCGTTGGGGGCGAGGGCGCGATTGGCGCGCCGCAGGCTTCTACGGGCACTACGCGACCTATGCGGAAGTGCTTCAGTTGATCGCGTCGCTCGCGTTCGGTCTGCTGGTCTCCTCGTGGCAACGAACGGAGGCGAAGCGCTGGCGACTCCCGTTGGCGTTGATGCTGGCCGGACTTCTCGGCGCGCTCTTTCTGACTGTTACGCGCGCTTCGTGGCTCGCTTTCCTGCTGTCGGGCTTCGTTGCGGTCGCCGTCGGCACGATGAACCGTCGCGCCATTGTGGCGATGATCGTCGCCGCGTCGTTGCTAGCGCCGATCGGCCTCTACTTTTTGCAACAGAAGAGGAACGTTGGCTTCTTCGACCGTCGCGACGGCTCCATACAATGGCGCGAAACCGTCTACCGCGAAGGTTTTCATCTGCTCATCAGCCGGCCGCGTCATCTGTTCGTCGGCATCGGCATGGACTCGATCAAACGTCACTGGCGCGAATGGGGCATGTTCGATCAAGGGCGCCTGCCCGTCGGACACATGCACTCGACCCCGCTGCAACTGGCGCTCGAACGCGGCTTGCCGACGCTCGCCGTCTGGTTCATCCTGGTCGCTCTTTACGCGCGCATGTTGTGGCGCATGTTGCGGGAGCGCAAGGTTTCCGATTGGCGCGATCGCGGCATCTTGGTCGGAGCGCTCGGCGGACTTGTGGGCTTCTTCACCAGCGGACTGGTCCATTATAACTTGGGCGATTCCGAAGTGGCCATGATCTTCTACTTGATCATGGGGATCGCGCTCGTGATCGAACGGGAAAGCCGAACGCGCGCTGCGCTCGACGCATCCAACTGTTGAAGAAAGGGGGACGCGAAAGATGATCAAACTTTTCGTTTTGATGGCGATCCTTCTGCTGAGCGATGCGGGAGCGCAAAGCTGTGCCCCACGGGAACGGGCATTGTCCGCCAGCAACTCGTCTGCAGCGCAACCATCGCCGAAAGGAGAGAAGATGAACGCCGAACTGAAGGTTTTAGCCGAAGGGGCGCATAGTCCGATTGCCGACGCGCTCATCGTCGTCGCGCGCGATGCGAAGACGTATCAAGCCCTGCGCTCTTTGATCGGCGCATTGCCGGAGATGAAAGAGGAAGATTTCGCTTCGCAAGCTGTGGTCGCAGCCTTTCTCGGTCAGCGCATGACGGGCGGATATCGCGTGCGCATTGAAGCGCGTGGCTCGACGCTGAAGATCAGCGAAGAAGCGCCGCCCCCAGACGCCATGGTGACGCAAGTTCTGACCACGCCGTTTAAGGTCGTCGCGCTCAGGTTGGAACGCAACGACGCGCTCACGATCGAGGCCGACCCGGCATGGCAACAACAGATGCGCCTATATCGCCTTGAGTCGGGCGAGTTAACTGTTTCAGGAGGTCTCGCCGGACGCAGCGAAAAACATCAACTCACGGGCGACTTGCGCATTATGCGTCATGAGAATTTCGCCACTATCTTCTTCGACGTCCGTAGCGATCAAGGACGCATGCTGAAAAGCGCCGCGAGCGGACTCGTCTCAAACGGCGAAAAGATCGAGATCGGCTATTTGAGTTCAGGCTCGTTGGTCCCGCCGCCGTGCAGCGGCTTGCGTGCGGTTGGGAACTTTGCCGACCGCGAAGCGAGCTTGCAACTCGATTTCACGCCGACTTTCTGCGATGCCTCGGACGCCTTCAGCGGACGGGGAACTATCAGGGCAACGGCGCTCGGTCCTGCTCCCCCCAAACGAGGGAAAGAAGTGCTCTAGCTCATCTTTTGCGTTCAGCTCATTGTCGAGCTCAAAGCGCAAGTCAACGCGAAAGAACTTTTTGGCTTGACCAACGCCATCTTTCACGCGCGGTTCACCATCGGTCGGCGCCAAAAAGCGCTGCACCTGCAACTCAGTTCCGCCCCAGTTCATACGCTGCCGGGGGTCGCGTCATCTTGCGCCTTGTGGTAAATTGAAGCGCTTTGCCGCTGAGCGCGAGAAATTCCCTCTGTCGCGCCGCGGCGCGAGCCGTAGTGGCATGCAGAAAAGCGATATGGAAGAAGCGCGCCGTTCGTACTTTCACAGAAATTTGCGGCTTTCCTCCCTCGATTGAAATCGGGGGAGGAAAGCCGCTTGTCCCCTTTTC
>NZ_PSLQ01000119.1:0-3211 GCF_040289685.1 Pyrinomonas sp. | reverse complement strand
CGAGCTCCTCAGCCCAAAGCCGTGCCCCTTCCCCGACCCAAACCAACCCCTCGCCCCACTCCCGCTCCCATATCTCGCTCGGGCGCGCATACCACGCCGCTTCTTCTTCTTCAATGCCATGCGCCGTAAAGCGCACTGCTTGGCAGAAGAGTTCGCTCCTGCCTGCCGACAAAAGCGCACAAACACGCGATCCAGGCAACGCCTCGGCCGCAGCCACAGCATGCAACGTCGGCACGCCCACGGCCCTTTTGCCTTTTGCGCGCGCCAACGCCCGCACTGTTGCCAGTCCCGCCCTTAACCCAGTGAAACTCCCTGGTCCCACAGCCGCAGCGAACAGCTCTATCTCCCCTAGCGCGAGACCGGCTTCGCGCAGCACGTCGTCCACTGCTGAAAGCAGACTCGCCGACGCCTGTCTTTCGCCCAGCGCGCGCCATGCCCGCACGCGCTCAGCGTCCACTACGGCAACGCTCGCCGCACGCGTCGCCGTCTCCACCGCCAAGATTCTTCTCGACTCCATTCGCATTCCCCTTCCCTTGCGTTATCGGACGCAAACCATCCCCTCCACAGCGGCCCGAAGGCGGTTCGGCGCGCGCCATCTATCCTTACACTTGAGCGTCCGCCGAAACCATCAACAGCAAACTATTTCGTTCTGCCTCCCATGCCGTATGCGATCGCGCGCTCTTGACAGTTGAAATCATGCGGCGGACAACCCGTCGTATGCCGTCAATCGGCGCTCCGCCCGCGCTGATCTAACCCCACCGCGCTCGCCAGTCGGCGGTGAATCTTCGCCACCCTCTCTACCTGCCCCTTGGCCGCGAAACGCTCGTAGAACCCCTCTGCGCGAAACTCGCGCTGCAACTCGCCCCACGGCGCAAGCCGCTCCTCCCAACGGCGAACGCGCCCTTCGACCGGCTCGGCATCCACACGCGCCAAGTCAGCGCATACTCGCACCATCGCCTTGATCGTCACTGAACGAGTCAACATATAACCATCGTTGCCCCAAGCGCGCCCCCACACCCGCTCTGCCGCTTTGAAAAAGTCTCGCGCGATTGCGTAATAGCGCTCCACCTCGCGCTTGCCGTTCTCGCGAGCCCCTATCTGCGCCCAATCGGCGCTCACCCAACGATGTATTTCGTTGAAGAGTTCGGCCTGCAAGATCCATTTCTCCTGTCGGCTTCGCCCGCCCAAACGATTGATGCGATAGCGCAGCGGACTATCCGATTCGCGGTAGAGCCGATCGACGATCTGGGCAGCAAATTTCTTGTCCGGCGCAGCCCACGAGACCCGCTCGTAGAGATCGACCAGATGGCTCTTGTTGATACGCGTCGGCGTCGAATTGATGATGACGAACATCTCGGCGGCGAAATCGTCGCTCCGTCCATCGAAGATCACGCACGGCACGTGAATTGTGCCGGCCTCCTCAGGCCGGTCGCGGAAGTAGAACTCCAGCGCCGCCAACCTGTGCTGTCCGTCGATGATCAGATACTTGCCCTCCGGCTCCTGCAAGTCGCCGACGTTCTCGTAAGCACCAATCGGCGCAAATCGCAGCTTCTCGCCAGTGAAAAGCAAGACCGTTCCCGGAATCGGCGGCTGAGTCACAGCCGTTTCGTAAAAATTCTTGATGGCCCGTACCTTCGCGCGCGAAAGCTCCCGCTGAAAAGCCTTCTCCGACCGTTCTATGCGCGCGATGAAACGTCCGATCTCGTCGCCTTCCAGCACCGGCTCGGGAGCGATCTGCTCGCCTTCGCCGTAATAACGGCTGATGAACCGCACCTTGCCCAAAAGATCCTCCGCCGGATAGGAGACGAAATAGAAGACCGCATCCTTCTGTCGAATCTGCGTCGCAAGCATAACCCTATGGCTCCTCTCATTCGACGTTGGACGAAGAGCAAATTATTCACCATCCCCCCATCGGTCGCAAATCCACTCAGTGGCCCAAAGAGCGCTCGAAGGCAGCTTGAAACGCCTCGCGGCAAGGAAGCCCGTCCCTTTCACTCAACGCTTTCGAACGCAATCCGCTTGCAGCAGCTGCAAAACGACGCCGAATCATCTACGCCACAATCAAAACCCGATGAGGATGGCGTGCCACTCGCGAACTCAATGCGCGCGTGGTAGAGAGGCAGAGTCTATCGGCGAAGACGATGAGGTGATCACGCGCTATGAGGGCGTAGAGAGGTTTGGACAAAAGCCTTCTGAGCCTTTGCTCTTAGCGAACGCAAAAGGGAGGGCGTGTGCCGCGCTCATTTCAATCGCGCAGAGGATCCCACTCCGAGTGCGCGTAAGGGGCGCGAAGCCGTAAACCGTAAAGAAATGCGTGATGCGGCAAAGGTCAAAAGAGGCATCATGAAGCTCTGCATAGGCGCAGGGGCGCTCGCGTGAAAGTGAAGCTCAAAGACAACATGA
This sequence comes from Pyrinomonas sp., assembly GCF_040289685.1. NCBI lineage: Bacteria > Pseudomonadati > Acidobacteriota > Blastocatellia > Blastocatellales > Pyrinomonadaceae > Pyrinomonas > Pyrinomonas sp. The sequence goes on along the minus strand of NZ_PSLQ01000119.1, from coordinate 808 downwards.
AAGTTGAAAGGTGGATCGGCGAAGCAGGAAAAGCCCCTTTTGTCGTGACAGACACAAAGATCAACACATCTACGACTGTGCCCTGCCGCACTGACTCCAATAACTCGTCGCGCAAACACAATGTCACTTACGTACAATAGATCTACAGCCGTGCTTACCCACAGTCAAGGTGAATGACCTTTCGAGAGCTACTGACTTCAATTACATGTAGCAGTCGGTGAAGCCTCTTATTGATGGCTAATCTTTAGCTCTTTCATTTTTCGATGAAGAATTTCCTTCACCTAGATCAGGGCTTGCGGCCCCAGGCAGAATACATACCGCCATGGAGGCGCGTACCAAGGTGGAGACGCAACGGCTGTTGTATATGGCAACAGGATTTGGCCGTCACAGGTCGGGCGTAAGAAAGCGACGAAATCACAATGAACTTACAAGCAAAATCTTTCTGCGCTCTGCCGACGATGACGATAGGGGTATTTGGAAAAGAGCGCGCAACGGAAACGGTGGCAGAAAGGTGACAGAAAAGGAAGAAACTCCCCCCCCACCCTCAATTGCACGCCCAAAGCGAGACCGCAGCAGAAAGTAGACAAAAACGAGGAAACTCTCTCAGCAAAACGCCGGTAGAGAGGATTTGAAAAAGAGCGAGTGTGGCTTTGGAGTCGTCGGCCGAAGAAAGACAGGAAACTTTTTCCGCAAACCGCCGATAATAATAGTAGAGGTCATTTGAAAAGGTGGAGTATGGCCTCGAAGTTGCTGGCAGGAGAGCAGGGCAGGAAACTTCTCCTGCAAAGCGCCGATCAGTAGAGGCTAT
>NZ_PSLQ01000053.1:0-25714 GCF_040289685.1 Pyrinomonas sp. | reverse complement strand
CTGCGTGCATCCTGAACAAGGATGCCCCTCAATTTATTGAGGGGAGGACGTCACGAGCCGGACAGCTACCGCCAGTTCGGCGGGAAGTAACGCCTGTGGACATCGGAAGTTACAGGCCGCAAGGCCGGTGCCGGTGGATGAAGCAGGAAGCAAACGGATAGGTGTCGTGAGACATTTGTCTATGAGTTGCAGAACGGTAGCCGTAGAGACGAACCATTATGCAAGGGCGGAATCTCGTCGCCGCAAAAGCGATCAGCGCTCCGCACGGCATTGAACAGGATGACTTCTCAACAGCAGAGGCCGATTCCGGTGCGGCCACATTCACTGTCGCCACCTTCAACATCAGGTATGGCGTCGGGCAAAGACTCATCTCGGGCGGCATTCTCCGCCGCCTCGGAATGAGAAACGCCCGGCGAAGACCGGCGCTGATCGCGCGCAACATCGCGCTCGCCGCGCGCGCTTTCGCCGAAGGCAGGCTTCTTCCGCGCGCCGACGTTATCGCATTGCAAGAAGCTGACAAAGCAACGCGCCGCGCTGGCGGGCATCACATCGCGCGCGAACTAGCCGCTGCGCTCGGCATGTTTTACGCGCACGCAGCCATGGCGAAGCCGCGCGGAGTCCTGCCCGCACCGCGTCAATGGTACTTGGATTTCGAAGAGCAGATCGGAATCGACGATGATGGTGATTCGGGCGTCGCGCTTCTCAGCCGCCTGCCGTTGCGCGATCTCGAACGCATCGAACTCCCATGGTTCGAGTGCGCTTGGCGACCGCGTCTTGCGCTCGCCGGCAAGTTGATCTGGCGCGATTTCCCCATCTTCATCTTTTGCGTGCACATCGATCCACACGCTTCGACCAGCGACCGGCTGGTCCAGCATCGCGCCGTGCTCGCCAAAGTCGAAGAGCGGGCCGCTTCATGCCCGGCCATCATCCTCGGCGACTTCAATACGCTGTCGAAAGAATCCTGCCGCACCACGCGCGCGCTCTTCGAAGAGCACGGCTTCAGCTCGCCGCAACCGACGGGAACGCCGACGTGGCGGTCTGGCCCGATCAAGCTTCACGCCGATTGGATCTTCGTCCGTGGTTTGGATGTTGTGCGGTGGGGCGTGGCGAGGGCTTTGCGCCGCGTTTCGGACCACTGGCCCGTCTGGGCCGAACTCCGCCTGCCTTGAACCTGCGCAAATCGTTTGCGCGCAATTCGCCGCTCAAGTTATCGCCACAGCGCAGCTATCGGCGTTCGATGGTGACAGCGCCGATCTTTCGCTCGCGGCTCATCGCCTGACGAGGCTTTCGTAAGCGGCGCGCGAGATGTCGGCGACCAAGCGATGCGCGCGTTTCTCATCTTGGACGCCTCGCGTCAAGACCACCAAGACGTAAGGCTTCCGATTGGGCGCGTAGATGATGCCGGCATCATGGTAAACGCCCGAGATCGAACCCGTTTTGTGCGCGACCCGCACCGTCGGCGGCAGCCCGGCTGGAATCCCTTCGTTGAACTTCTGCGCGAGAAGCGTCTGTCGCATCTGTTCCGAGGCCTCTCGATCGACGGCACGATCTTCGGCGATCGCCTGCAGAAGCGACATGAGGGCGCGAGCGGTGGTCGTGTTGTTGAGCCCTTGACGGTAAGCTTTGCCGTCTTCGACGCCGCGCAAGACGCGCATCCCATGAGCGCCCAAGCTTTCCACCAGCTCCATGATGCGCTCGGGCGTGACGCGCTCGATCAAAAGGTTGGTCGCCAGATTACTGCTCTCCGTGATCATCAAATGGACCAGTTCGCGCACCGTCGCCCGTTGCCCGATCCGTTCGTACAAAGTCTTCTCTGAATCATCCTCCGGCGAAAGGCTGTATGGACTACCGTCAGCGATGGAGCGGAACTCGTTCTTGATGAGCAATTGCTCGTCGAGCGTCAGTTTGCCTTGGCGGGTTTGACGATAGATCTCCATCATCACGGGAACCTTCATCGTGCTCGCGGCGTGAAAGCTTGCGTCGGCGTCGATCAACAATCGCCGTCCGGTTTCGAGGTCAACGAGCGCAACGGCAACTCTTTCCGCCCCGCTCGCGCGGATCAGGTCTTCGATCCGCCCTTGCAGTTCATCTCCGCGAACTGAAATGAAAGCACAAGCCACCACGATCAAAGCCGTGAATAAACCTCTGAGTCCCATGCGGCGTTGCCTTTCCGTTTTCATTCGAGCTTTCTGCCGCGTCGGCGGCGGCGCTCCATGAGCATGGCGTATCGCGCTTGTCTATCGGCGATCTGCCGCTCAAGCTCGGTCCGCGCGCTTTGGTCTTCGGCCCGCGCTAGCTGCTCTCGCAATCCTTCAACCTCTTTGAGCAGACGCGCCTCTTCAGGCAGAAAGCCCGCGCTGCGAAGGACGGAGTAACCGAGCCGCAGATCCTCCGGCGTCTGAAAGTAAGGAGCGAGATCGAGCGGTTTGCCTTTGCCGACGAGATCATTGAACTCGCCGCGCTCGATCGCTTCTTTGATTCGTTCTTCGATGATCTTCTCAAGCCCCATGTTCACTCCGACGTGAAAAGCTCCATGATTTCGACGATGTCAGATGGGAGAGGCGTGCGAAACTCAACCCACCGCCCGTCGCGCGGATGATGGAAGCCCAGTTCGGCAGCGTGTAAGCACAGGCGCGAAGTCTGGTCCGCAGGACCGTACCAATCATCGCCGACGATCGGATGGCCTATGTGCGCGCAGTGTATGCGCAGCTGATTGGTCCGCCCGGTCACGGGCTCCAGTTCGACGAGCGTCCAAGAGCCTTCTTTTCGGACGACGCGCAGTCTCGTTTCGGCCTCTTTCCCGCCTTGCATGACGCGCCACTTCGGGCGAGCTTCTTCGTCGCGTCCGATGGGCGCGCAGATCACCATCTCGTCTCGATCGACTTGCCCATGCACGAGGGCAAGATACCGCTTTTTGACGAGCCGTCGTTGAAAATGTGTGGCGAGAGCGCTTAAAGCGCGCTGGTTCTTAGCGACGACCATCAACCCGGATGTCGCTCGGTCCAAGCGATGAACGAGTCCGGGCCGGACCAACGCCGGCTCGGATGTTTCCCCATCCGTCGCCGTCCCCCTACGCTGATTCAAGTGAAAAGCGAGCGCGTTGGCGAGCGTGCCAGTTTTGACGTTGCGCGTCGGGTGGACCAGCATGCCAGCGGGTTTGATGAGCACCAATAGGTCTTCGTCTTCGTGCACGATCTCGAGCGGGGCTGGTTCCGGCGTCGCCGCATTCGGAATCCACTCTCCCGGTTCAAAGAGCACGACATCGCCGCGACGTAGGCGTTGACCGGAGTTAGCCGCCTCGCCGTTCACAAGGCAAGCTCCAGCGGCGATCAGTTTGGCGATCCGCAATCGGCTAAGCCAGCCGATGCGCGCGGCGAGGAACTCATCTAGTCGTTGTCGTTCGCTCTCCGGTCCAACCTCGAATCGCAGTCTTTCGGTTTGTCGTTCGACCTTCTTTTCGACGACCGCAGGAGCGCTTGCAGCTTCGCGCATGAAAGCGCCGTTGATCTGTTCAACCGAAGACCGTTCGCTCACAACACCCCCCAGATGTGCGGCGTCGCCAGCTCGACGCTGTTCCCGGCCGGATCGCGTACGTAGAGCGACCTGCCGCCGCGCGGCCAATTTACCTCTGATTCCACCTCGATGCCACAGCGCGCCAACCGCTCGCGCCACGCATCGAACTCCTCTTCGGGCACAGCGAAGGCGACGTGACCAGCTCCGTACGCTCCATGCAGAGGGATTTTCGCTCCACCGACGCTGGTCTCTTGCGTGCCAGTCCGACGCGGATCGAAGATCAAAAGCACGCCCTGTCCGCAACGAAAGAAGACGTGGCGACCTGCTTCGCGCCCGATCAGCTTAAGACCGAGCACGTCGCCGTAGAAACGTTCGGCCTCTACTAGATCGTCTGCGTAGAGGCAAGTCTCCAACACGCCGCGTGGTGCCATCTCTTCTCGAACCATCGCAGAAGCTATTCTCGCACGAAGGGTGCGTCCGCTGCCAAGCCTTTTGACAACCGCTTCACGCCTAAGATCGGCTCTCCCCTTTCCCCGAAAAATCGTTGACGAGAGCGAACGAAATGCCGTAACTTTCTCGCTCAGCAACGCAACCTCGGGCGTCCGCAGGTTCGGCATTTCTTGCTCATCGATAAGGTTCAGGGGGTCGAGTTGGTCGCGCGTCACAAGCGTCGGCAGCTCACAGATCGAGACGGAGTTGCAACGTTGGAGATCGAACATGTCAAGCGCAAAGGGCCTCATCTTACTCGTCAACGATCTTCCCGATCAACTGGAAGTGACGGGATTCCTCCTCGAACAAGAAGGGTACGCGGTCCTCAAAGCGCTGGGCGGGCATGAAGCGCTCGAACTTTTGAGTCAACATACGCCCGACCTGATCATCAGCGATGTCGCCATGCCGGACATGGACGGCATCGAACTCTGCCGCGCGATCCGCGCCGATCAACGCCTGAAGGAAACGCCGATCCTGTTGCTGAGCGCTTTTCGCAAAGACGTTCCGAGCATGGTCGAAGCGTTGCAATCCGGCGCCGTTGACTACATCGAAGCGCCCTACGATCCGCGCCTGCTTCTCGCCAAGGTCGCGCTCTTCATCGAGAAGCGCCGCGCCGAGCGAGCCTTGAGCGCATCCGAAATGCGCTACCGCCTGCTCTTCGAAAACATCCCGCTGCCGATGTGGGTCTATGATCTCGAGACGCTCGCTTTTCTCGACGTGAACGAAGCGGCGGTGCGCCACTACGGCTACTCGCGCGAAGAATTTCTTAGCATGACGATCCTCGACATTCGGCCGCGTGAAGACATCCCAGCGCTCATCAGTCGCGTCAAGTACATCGTCGGTTCGAATCAACGTCACCATCGCTCCGGTATCTGGCGTCATCGGCGCAAAGATGGCACCATCATCGAAGTCGAAATCGACTCGTACGTTCTTGAACTCAACGGGCGACAAACCAACCTCGTGCTCGCCAAAGATGTGACCGACCGAAGACGCGCTGAAGAAGCGCTGCGACGTCAAGCGCTCGTCTTCAATACGATCTATGACGGGGTCGTCATCCTCGATCTCGAAAGGAGGATCACGGATTGGAACCCGGCTGCCGAACGCATCTTCGGCTACGCCAAGCAGGAGGTGCTCGGACAAAAACTGAGCCTTCTTTGCATGCCGACGCTCAGCAAACAGCTCGTTACCGAAATCTGCCACAAGGTCTTGGCCGAAGGACGGTGGGAAGGCGAACTGCCTTTCATACGCAAAGACGGGTTCGCTGGCGCAGCCGATTCCATCTTCGTCCTCCAACGCGACGCGCAAGGTAACCCATCATCCATCGTCGGCGTCACCCGCGACATCACAGCGCGCAAGCAACTCGAAGACCAACTCCGACAAGCGCAAAAGATGGAGGCCATCGGCAGGCTTGCCGGCGGCGTGGCGCACGACTTCAACAACCTTTTGACGGCCATCATCGGTTACGCCGATCTCGCTTTGCGCCGTCTGCCCGAGGACGAGAAGGTGCGCCGACAGATCGCGGAGATCAAAAAGTCGGCGGAACGCGCGGCCAATCTGACGCGCCAATTGCTCGCCTTCAGCCGCAAACAGATCATCCAACCGAAGACGCTCAACATCAACGAAGTGGTCGAAGACATGGGCAAGATGTTGCAACGGTTGATCACCGAGAACATCGAGCTTCGGCTTGAATTGGCGCCCGATCTTTGGCTCGTCAAAGCCGATCCGAGCCAAATCGAACAAGTCATCGTCAATCTGGTGGTCAACGCGCGCGATGCGATGACCGATGGCGGCGAACTCCTCATCCGCACGGCGAACGTCGAAGTGGACGAAGCCTTCCAACGGCAACATCCGTTCTTCTCACCGGGTCGGTACGTCATGCTCGAAGTGAGCGACACCGGCCACGGCATGGACGCCGAAACGCAAAAGCATATCTTCGAGCCGTTCTTCACGACCAAAGAGAAAGGGCGCGGAACGGGACTCGGCCTTTCCACCGTTTACGGCATCGTCAAACAAAGCGGCGGATTCGTCACTGTCGAGAGCAGTCCTGACGAGGGAGCGACCTTTAGGATCTATCTGCCGCGCGCTGCCGACGGCGAAACCAGATACGAAAAGAAAACCACCTCCATCACCACTCCGCGCGGGACCGAAACGGTGCTCTTCGTGGAAGACGAAGAGAGCGTGCGCAAGATGGCTTGCTCGACGCTCGAAGAGTTCGGCTACATCGTGCTCGAAGCCGCCGATCCGAGCCAAGCGTTGCGCCTCTGCCGCGAATACCGCGGCGCCATCGATTTGATGGTAACAGATGTCGTCATGCCGCAAATGAGCGGGCGCGAGCTGGCCGAACAGGCGAGAAAGCTTCGTCCGCGCATGCGCGTCCTGTACGCCTCGGGTTACATGGGCGACGAGACCCTGCGCCGCAATCTACTCGAAGAGCGCGTCCCCTTTCTCGAAAAGCCGTTCACGCCCGAAACGCTGGCTCGCAAGGTGCGCGAGACGTTGGATGAATCGCCGCCCTCTGCCGCCTGAATCAGACGGATCTCAGCCCCGGTTGCACCTGCAGACGCTCGCCCTCCGCCAGCGCCGTGAAACGTTCTTGTGAGTCCCCGCCCGAACTTCGAGTTGAACCGCATGTTCGACTTCCTTCGGCATGGGGAACCCACGCTTTTGCCAAAGCTCCCCTCTCGTTTTGCCGAGAACAGGGCGTCGTCGTTAGGGCGCCGTTGACGATCAGTGCGCAAGGGTCCCCATCTCGTTTTGCCGAGAATAGCTTTCGGCGCGATCTATCTGGTAACATTCCGCAAACGGAGCGGTTGTTGAACTTTCAATGGCGGAGATGACGATGGACCACCCGTTTCATCTGGCTTTCCCCGTGCACGACCTCAAAGCGGCGCGCGCCTTCTACGGCGGCGTGCTCGGTTGCGACGAAGGACGAAGCAGTGACACATGGGTTGATTTCAACCTCTACGGCCATCAGATCGTCGCCCATCTCAGCCCCGACAAAACGGGGATCTTTGATGCGAACACCGTTGATGGTCATGATGTGCCCGTGCCACATTTTGGCGTGATCCTGACGATGGAGGAGTGGCACGAGCTGGCCGCACGTTTGCGCCGCGCCGGAGTGAAGTTCATCATCGAACCGTACATCCGTTTTCGCGGTCAGCCAGGAGAACAAGCGACGATGTTTCTGCTCGATCCGAGCGGCAACGCGCTTGAATTCAAAGCCTTTGCCGACCGGACGCAGATCTTCGCCAAATGACGGCGAGGCACGCGACGGAACCTGCCGATGAAAGGCTTGGCGGTGAAAGAGTTTCAAAAACAACCGACCGATCTGGAGCTTGCGCGACGCGCAGCAGCAGGCGACGCCGCAGCCTTTGAAGAGATCTACCGTCGACATTTTCGCCGCGTCTACGCCCTGTGTCTGCGCATGCTCGGCAATCCAGCCGAAGCCGAAGACTTGACGCAGGAAGTATTTTTGAACCTCTACAACAAAATCGGCACTTTCCGCGGCGAGTCCGCTTTTTCGACGTGGCTCCATCGCATGACCGTCAATCAGGTGCTCATGCACTTGAGGCGCAAAAGCACGCGCAGCGAGCAGACCACCGAAGAGGGCGAAACGCCCGTTCAAATCGTTCAAGGGACGGAAGACCCGAGTCGCATGCCGATCATCGACCGGATCGCGCTCGAAAAAGCCATTGCCCAACTTCCGCCCGGTTATCGCACGGTCTTCGTCCTTCATGACATCGAAGGTTACGATCACGACGAAATCGCGCGTATGATGGGCACGAGTTCGGGCACCTCGAAATCGCAATTGCACAAAGCGCGCTTGAAACTGCGCAACCTGATCCGCCAACAAGCCCGAGAAGCGGCACACAATTAACCCCGATCATAGGGAGGGAGCGACCATGGATTGCGCGAAGAGTCTGGAACTTCTCAGCGAATATCACGCTGGCACGCTCGAAGAGATCGAGATGCTCGAAGTTCGCGCGCACCTGCAAGCTTGTCCGCCGTGCGCCGACGTGTTCCACGACATGTTGCTCATCGTCCAGACAGCTCAATCGTTGTGCGATGCCGTGGACACCATCGCTTTTCCGGACGAAGATGCGCTCTGGCGACGCCTGTGCGCCGCGCGCGGCTCGTCGCACTAATTCACGGGGCGACCGACATAGGTTTCAGCCTGTTGCGTCAACCTCTCGCTTGAGCGCGGCGAAGCAACCAATGCGCGGGACGCTCTCATCAACGGTTGAGACGATGCACGCTCCCCCCGAGCCGCGCCGCGACCAAGAGAGCTCAAGGAGACTCCGATGAACGTGAACCGACTCTTGAAAAGAACGCTACCTGCCTTGATCGGCATCGCACTGGCGATGCCAACCGTCCTAGCCGACACCATCCGGCTCAAAGACGGCACGGTGATCCGTGGCCAAGTCATCGGCTTTCGCGATCAGCAGTTCGTCGTTCTCGTCGGCGGCGGAGCGCGCGGGCGCATGAGCCGCATGATGCTCTATATGGAAGACGTTGATTCGATCGAGTTCGACTCGGCACAGAACGCTGCCGATGTGACGAGCGGTTCGACCGCTGCACCGCCAACTGCGCCGCCAGCGCAACCGACGCGCACCGCGAGCACCGCACCGCAACCCGTCGCCTCTTCGACGCCAACGCGCGCTGGTTCTGCGGCAAACAACTGGATCCGCCTCAACGTCAAGGTTTCAGCAGATAACCGCGCCAACGGGTGGACGAACAGCGGACTCGTCGTGCGTCGCGGCCAACTGCTGCGCATCACGGCAACCGGGCAGGTTTCGCTCGGCAACAACGTCTTCTCATCTCCGGCGGGCATCCCGACGCTGCCGGACCGCGATAAGTTGATGCGCGATGAACCGACGGGCGCGCTGATCGCCGTGATCGGCGATGATAACGACGATTTCATCTTCATCGGCAGGCAACGAGAGTTTCGCGCGCAACGCGACGGCGTGCTCTTTCTCGGCGTCAACGAAGGGAATTTGAACGACAACTCCGGATTCTTCGATGTCGTCGTCGAAGCGGAAGTCCCACCGGCGGCTGCGCGCTAGCATTCAACCCGCTGCAACACGGTTGGGGTCTCTGGCGTAGTCATCATCGCAACGGCTTTCGCGCTTCGCGGCATCGAAGGAAAGGCGTTTGCGCTCTTTCCCGACCAGCGGTGCGGCTCTGTGGCTGCCAAGAGATGGATGCCGCCGTCGAATGGGAGAGCGCCTCGTTCATCCGCCTCATCGGGAGATCAGCGCTGTCACGGTGTCACTTCATGCTTCCAGCTCTTTGTTTTGAGCGGAAATGGAGTCAAACGAGTTTTTCGAACAGATCGCGCGTGTCGCCCGCACGACGAGTTCGAAACGGTCATCGTCGGATGGATCGAACGAGTATTTTGAGCGAGCCGCGCGTTTCACTGCCCTCAGCCGCCCCTCACTCTCGGCGGCGCGTTTGACAAAAAGAGTTCACCTTTTCTTGAAAGGCGAAGGGAAGATTCGATGCGCCGCGCGAGGTCTACCCTGTACGCCCAAAGCGGAGGCTTTGCATCACTTGACCGAACGACCATTCATCCGACGTCAAGCCGTTTCCTAAGACACCTCGAAGCGGGCTTCGGCGCATCTTAATTTTCAGTTCCGGAATGGTCGAAGGAGATTGACCCGCCGTGCAGGCGAGGCTTAACATGCTCGCAAGGCCGGAACAGATCTCGGTTTGTTTGGAGCAACGAGCCATGAACATCTCCCGCTATCTAGTTGCCAGCATCGCCGTCTTCGCTTTGCTCGCTGGCTCGCTTCCGCCAGACGCCTTGGGACAAGCGCGCCGGGTCCCGCCAGCGCCGACGCAGAAGAAGAACAAGCGCTCCGACGGAGTGCAGCCGCAAACCGGCGAACCGCAAGAAGCCCCGCCGCAGGACATCATCGGCAAACCGGATGGGGCCGAAACGATCAAAGTCGAAGCATCTTTGGTCAACGTTGACGCGGTCGTCTATCACAAGAAGTCGCGCAAGATCATCACCGGTTTGAAGAAGGAGAACTTCGCCATCTTCGAAGATGGCGTGCAGCGCGAGATCAGCAATTTCGCCACGCCGGAAGCGCCGATCACCGTCGTCATGGTGCTCGAATACAGCAAGTTAACGGATGCGCTCGGCGGCAACTGGTTCGAACCGGGACGCTACGAGGTTTTGCGCCCAATGGCGATCTTCCTTTCGCAGTTCGTCCGACCGGAAGACTACGTGTCGGTGATCGCCTACGACATGCGTCCGACGCCACTGACCGATTTCACCAACGACCCGGGGCGCATACGGCAGGTGATCGACCTGCTGCTGCGCAACTTTCCGGCGTCGCGCGAAGCTAATCTCTTCGATGCGTTGAAGTTCACGCTGATCGGCGGCAAAGGCGACGCCGTGGTGCTCGAAAACAGCAAGCAAGCGACGATGGAATATGCTGGCTTGGCCTCCTTGCAAGGACGGCGTAGCGCCGTCATCTTGGTCAGTTCCGGCATCGACACGTTCAGCAAGATCAATTACGACGAAGCGCGGCGCGTCATCCAAAACGCCGGCGTGCCGATCTACGTCATCGGAACCGGCAACCTCTTTTTCAAGAAGTACGGCGACTATTTGGAACCGACCGACTACATCACCGGCTTCCCCGGTAGATTGACCTTCCTGCAAGCGCAAAACGCGCTTAACACCTTTGCCAAAGAATCGGGCGGGGCTTACTTCCCGGTGACGTTCGAGGGCGAACTGCCGAGCGTGCTCCAGTCGATCGACGCGCTGCTGCGAAACCAGTACAGTTTGGGATTCAAACCGAGCGGCAAACGCGATGGCAAGCAACATAAGATCGTCGTCAAGGTCGATGTCGATGGCGACGGCAAGTTCGACGACAAAGATTACGTCGTGCAGCACCGGCCCTATTACATCGCGCCCAAAGGTTGAGCGGAAACGGTGCTTACAGCTCGCCGACATCAAGATGCGGAAAGGGAATCCCCTTTCCGCGTCCCATCCTTGGGCTGCGCGCGAAGAATTGATCTTTTGCCTTCCGCTTTTCGTCAGACGAAAGATGGATGTTCGATAGCGTGCGGCGTCTGGCTAACCTCTCCGAAGCTGCGTTCGGCTACGCCGAGCTTTCCCAAGCGCCGTCATCGGCGCGAGGCTCACGGTTCATGCCGAAGCGCGAGACGTGTGATCTCGCGGGCGCGCCCTGTGGTCTCGTCTATGTCGAGCGCGATGCCGCAGATGCGCACGTCGCCTTTGGCGTTCTCCATGCGTCGGTGCGTGACCGTGAGAAAGCGCGCGATCACATCATCTCGATCCATGCCGATCACGCCCGCGTGGCTTCCGGTCATACCGATATCCGTGATGTAGGCTGTCCCGTGCGGCAGAATTCGCTCGTCGGCTGTCTGTACGTGCGTATGCGTGCCGAACACCGCCGACGCGCGCCCGTCCAGATACCAACCGAGCGCGCACTTTTCCGACGTCGCCTCAGCGTGAAAATCGATCAGCCGCACTCTAATAGTTTGATCCAACTCGTGCAAGATCGCATCGGCAGCGCGAAAGGGATCATCCGCCGGGCCCATGAAGACGCGCCCGATCAGATTGATCACAGCGACCGGTGTGCCCTTGATCTCGCCGGTCCAGATGCCGCGCCCAGGCGTTCCCGGCGGGTAATTCGCCGGACGAAGCAAACGCGGCTGTTGTGCGATGTAATCGATGGCTTCGCGCTTATCGAAGATGTGATTGCCGGAGGTCATCACGTCAACGCCAGCGGCGAGCAATTCTTCGACAAGCGGTGGAGTGACCGAATAGCCGCCGGCGAGATTTTCGACGTTGGCGACGATCAAATCCGCCTGGTACTGCTCGCGCAAGTCCTGCACGCGGTCGCGCACGGCGGTTCTTCCAGGCCGCCCAACGATGTCGCCGATCACCAAGATCCTCATGCCGTATCGCCCCTTAAAAACGCAAGCGCGCTCCGACGAACCTCTTTCGGCGGAACGCGCTCTTTGTTGAAACCTCTAGGGAATCTGCTGAACGCGCTCTGAACACCCATCGCTGGTCATGGCGACGGGCTTCTTGATCGAAGGGAGCCATCCGCAGAAGCCGTCCCGAAGCCGTGATTTGAACCTGCAACAGACAGGTGGGTGACCTTTAGCACAGCCGCCGCCTCTGGCACTTCCTTGACATTGAAGGAAAGCACTGGCAAGCGGCATCGGTCTCCCTTTTCAACGGCGTTGGCTCAATCATTGGAATCGGTAACGCGCCCCGCAGAAGAGACGCTCCCTTCGCACTCGAAATAGTAGCACAAGCGTTCATCACCTCAAAGCAAACGCTGCCCGAGAAACGCACGTGCAGTGGATCAGCCGGTGTGGCTTCCGACAGCGCGATATGCGCGTCTCGCTCGGCGCAGAAGCGTTGGACCTTTGGGTTACAAGACGCAGCGCGAACTATCCTCAGGAGATCGCAAAGCCGGTGGGCGTGTCGTTCTGTTGGTCACCGCCCGGTTTCCAACGGAGGATGCGGTCGAGCATTTCGGCGCATTCGGCGCTGCGCGCCGCCAATTGCGCGTCCGTTTGCTCGTGAAGCTTCTTCAAGCGGTGCAGTTCATCGGCGATGTGCAGCGCGGCTAGAATAGCGACTTTGAGCGAATCGACCGTGAGCGTGCTCGAAGAGATCTCGCGCATGCGCCGATCGACGAACTCCGCCAACTTCGTCACGTATTCGACATCGCCATCGGAGCGAATGTTATAGACTTGGTTGTAGATTTCGACCTTTATCGTCGGCGTTTGATCCGCGCCGCGTCCCGTGGTGATCTTGCTCCGGTCGTTCATCTGCGCACCTGCTCCACGATTTCAGGATCGAGCACCGAGATCGCATCGAGCATCGCTTCGACCTTCATGCGGATCGTGTCGCGTTCGGCAAGAAGCCGTTCGACCTGCGCTTCGAGCCGCTCCTTTTCGCTCAGAAGATTGCCCATCTCGCGCCGCAAGGCGGCAAGCTCACGCTCCAGATTCTCCTTCTCCTGCCGCAACGCTTTGGTCAATTCGATGGTGCGGTAGATCTTGTCTTCCAGATGCGAGAATTTTTCGAGTCCCGTCAGTCCCACCATCGTCTCTCCCCGAAGAGGATTTGGATTCTTCGGCGTTCGATTATGCGTCCAAGGGTCGGTCGAGCGCAAGACGGGATCTTTCCGCGCGATCACTGGCGCAAGCGTGCGCCGAACCTTTCATGCAACCCGCGCAAAACACGCTCTTGCATCTCGTCCACCTCATCGTCGCGCAACGTGCGATCGTCAGCTCTATACTCCAAGCGCAACGTGAGCGAACGGTATCCCTCGGGCACGCTTTGCCCCTCGTAAGCGTCGACGAATTCGATGCGACGCAGAGGCGTTAGATTCAACTCGCCGATAGCTTGCCGCACGTCAGCCCACGCAACGCGCCTTTCGACGATGAGCGATAGATCGCGCACGATCGCCGGATAACGCGGCAAGGGGGCGTAGCGCACAGCGCGCGGCGGGGTTTCCAACAAGCGTTGAAAGTCGAGTTCGGCGACGTAAACCGGCGGCTTGAATTTAAAGCGCGTGGCCACCTTTTCCGCCAATCGTCCAATGAAGCCTATCGTTTCGTCGCCGAAGAGGATCTGCGCCGCTTGCCCTTCGCGCAAGTGAGCGACGGGCGCCGGTTTGAATTCCAGCGGCGGCGCGTTCATCGCATCCACCACCGCTTCGAGCGCCCCCTTCACGTCATAAAAATCGAGCTGGCGCGTGGCTGCGGCGCGCCCTTCTTCTAGTGCCGCGCCGGTTGCCACCAGCGCCAAGCTTTCGCGCTCGCATGGACGCGCGCCCGGCGCGGAGGCGCGCGCGAAGACGTGGCCCAACTCGAAGAGACGGACGTCGCGCGTGCCTTGATTGAAGTTTCGTCGCACGGCTTCGAGCAGGCCCGGGATCAAGCTCGCGCGCATCAGCGTTGCCCCTTCGATGATCGGGTTGCGCACGATGACAAACTGCGCGTTCCCCTCGCTGAGGGTCGGCAACGGCACGAAATCCTGTTCGTAAACTTCGTTGATGAAACTGAAGTTGATCGCCTCATCGAAACCGAGCGTAGCGAGCGTGCGCCGCGCCGCGCGCCTCCTCTCCTCGCCCGGCAGATGTTCGCCAACGGTGCTCGACGCAGGCAACGCTTCCGCGATGCGCTCGTAACTGAGATGGCGCGCGACCTCTTCGACTAGATCCTCTTCGCGCTCGACATCGACGCGCCACGACGGCGCGACGACCTCGATTCGCTCGCGCTCCACGACGCGTTCTTGGAAACCGAGCGCCGAGAGGATGGCGACGATCTGTTCAACCGTCGCCTGCAAACCCGTGAGCCGTTCGACGCGCGCTGGGCGCAGCGAGATGAGCGGCCTCACGATCGGTTGCGGATACAGATCGATCGCATCTTCAGTCGCTTCGCCGCCAGCGATTTCGCAGATCAGCGCTACGGCACGCTCTTGTGCGCGCAACGCCGCTTCCGGGTCGGCCCCGCGCTCGAAGCGATACGACGATTCGGTGTGCAGATCGAGCGCGCGTGATGTTTTCCGCACTGAGAGCGGATCGAAATAAGCGCTCTCGATCAAGACGTTGCGCGTCTCAGCGTGCGTGGCGGTCTCTTCTCCGCCCATTACACCGGCGACGGCGACAGGCCGTTCCGCATCGGCGATGACGAGCATCTCCGCCCCAAGCTCGCGCTCGATGCCATCGAGCGTCAAGATCTTCTCGCCCGCACGCGCGCGCCGCACGACGACCCGCTGGCCACGCAACCGGTCGAGATCGAAAGCGTGGAGCGGCTGGCCTTGTTCGTGCAGGACGTAGTTCGTCACGTCGGTGACGTTGTTGATCGGACGCTGACCGAGCTTTTGCAAACGCTCGGTCAACCACTTCGGCGATGGTCCGACGCGCACGTTGCGCACGGCTCGCGCTGTGTAACGCGGACAGAGCTGAGGCTCTTCGACTTCGACCGAGACCAGTTCGCCGATGTGGCCGCAAAGCGCGGCGATCCGCACCGCTGGCATTTTGAGGGTCGCGCCGACCATCGCGGCCACCTCGCGCGCCACGCCGAGATGGGAGAGGCAATCGGGACGATTCGCCGTGAGATCCAGTTCGAGGATCGCATCTTCGTCCCGCTCGTGCACGGCATCGACGGCAAGGCCGATCATGGTCAAGCGTTCGGCCAATTGACGCGGCGCTAGATCGAACTCAACGAACTCACGCAACCAGTTGTAAAGAATCAACATGGAGAAGCTCTCGGAACGATCGGATCGAAACCTTAAGCGAACTGTTCGAGAAAGCGCACGTCGTTTTCATAGAGCAGGCGAATGTCATCAAGCCCATACATCAACGCGCACATGCGATCGATGCCGAGGCCGAAAGCGAAACCGGAGAACTCTTCGGGATCGATCTCCACAGCTCGCAGGACATTGGGGTGGACCATGCCAGAACCGCCGAGTTCGATCCAGCCCGCCCCTTTGCAAACGCGACAGCCGTGCCCATCGCAAACGAAGCAGCTGTAGTCGACTTCGGCGCTCGGCTCAGTGAATGGGAAGTAAGAGGGGCGAAAGCGCGTCCGCGTGTGCGGCCCGAACATGCGTCGGACGAACTCGGCGATGGTCCCTTTTAGATGGGCCATGGTCGCGTGACGGTCAACGAGCAACCCTTCGATCTGAAAGAACATCGGGTTGTGCGTTGCGTCCGGCGTGTCGCGGCGAAAGACTTTGCCCGGCGCGATGATGCGCAGCGGCGGGCGTCGCCGCTGCATCGCATGGATCTGCACGGGCGAGGTCTGCGTGCGCAAAGCGAGTCCATCCGCCGTATAAAAGGTATCTTGCGCGCTGCGCGCTGGATGCGTGGGCGGGATATTGAGCGCGTCGAAGTTATAGAAATCGGTCTCGATCTCCGGCCCATCTTCGACCGCGTAGCCCATTGCGACGAAGATATCCTCCATGCGCTGGCGCAAGAGCGTGATCGGATGCAGATGGCCGCGACGCGGTCGCCGACCGGGCAACGTCACGTCCAGCCTCTCGAGTTCGACTCGCTTGCGTGCCTCGACCTCGCAAAGCACGCTTTCGACCGCACCGAGTCGCTCGCTCAACTCAGCTTCCAAACGCTGCACGCTTCGACCGAAAGAAGCGCGCTCCTCCGCTGGCACGCGCCCGATCTGCTTTTTGAGCGCGGCGAGCGGGCTCTTGCGCCCTGTATGCCGCGCCCTCAGCTCGTTGAGCTCGCGTCGCGCTTGCTCGACCTCGCGCAAAGGGAGCGCGTCGCCGCGCTCTGCCAGACGCGCGAAGCGTTCGAACTCGCGCTCGAACGCTTCGCGCACTGCTGAGATCGAGAGCGTCGGATCGATCTTGGTCGCGTCGTGAAGTTCGTTCATCGGACCAGTCTCAGGCGGCGGCGCGTTCAGCTTTTTGTTTGAGCGCCGTGCGCGCTTGGCCGGCCAGTTCGGCGAACGCCTCCGGGTGACTGACGGCCAAAGCAGCCAACGACTTGCGATCCAGCGCGATGCCGGCCACTTTCAACCCGTGCATGAACTGCGAGTAATTCAGCCCGTGCAACCGCGCCGCCGCCCCGATGCGCACGATCCAGAGGCTGCGAAAGTCGCGCTTCTTGAGTTTGCGCCCCGTGTAGGCGAATTGGAGCGCGCGCTCGACGGATTCTTTGGCCGAGCGATAGAGCTTCGACTTCGTTCCGCGATAACCTTTGGCGAGGCTCAAGATCTTCTTGCGCCGTTCGAGGCGCTTGCTTCCACGTTTAGCTCTAGGCATGATTCCTCCTTGCTACTCCCGTCCGTATGGCAACATCAGCTTGATGCGCTTGACGTCGGTTTTATCGACCAGCGTATCGAGATCCAAGTGGCGCTTACGTTTGCTGCTCTTCTTGGTCAAGATGTGACGCGCGTGGCTGTGACCGCGCTTGATCTTGCCCGTGGCGGTCAAACGAAAGCGTTTGGCTGCGCCCTTATGCGTCTTCAGTTTGGACATGATTGCTTGCTCCTTCTAGGTGTTGGCGTGTGCGCCCCGGCACGAAATTCGGGATGCCGCCATGTTTCTCGCTACGAAGTCGAAGCTGCGCCCTCTTCGTCGCCGGAAGGGGCCTGTTTCTGCTGTGCGCTCTTGTCAGCCTTGCTCACCTTCTGCTTCTTCGGCGCGAAGACCGAGATCATCTGATTGCCTTCCATGCGCGGACGAGCTTCGACCTCGCCGACCTCAGCTAAATCCTGTTCGAGCCGCTGCAGCAACTTCTCGCCCAATTCGCGGTGCGTCACCTCTCGCCCACGGAACCAGATGATCGCTTTTACCTTGTCGCCATCTTTGAGCCATTCGCGCGCGTGCTTCATTTTGAAGGCGTAGTCGTGCTCGTCCGTCCCGGGACGGAACTTGACCTCTTTGACGTTGATGACGACCTGCTTCTTTTTGGCTTGCGCGGCCTTTTTCTTCTCCTCGTATCGAAACCGGCCGTAATCGATGATCCGGCAGACGGGCGGACTAGCCGTCGGAGCCACCTCGACTAAATCCAACCCGCGCTCTTGCGCGAGCCTCAACGCTTCGCGCGTGCGCATGATGCCGAGTTGCTTCCCTTCTTCGTCAATGACTCGCACCTCCGGCACGCGAATGCGTTCGTTGATGCGCGCCGCTGGCGTTCGGTTATCGCGTCCGCGACCTCGGTAACCGTTGCTTATAGCGTCACCTCCTTGTTGTGGGCTTCGAGCGCCCGGCCAATCACTTGCAAAGCGTCACCGCTTCGCCATCTCGTTATCCACGGCGCGCGTCCGCACGAGCTGGAGCGCGCGCTCTTTGAACTCTTGCAGTTTCATCGCGCCGATGTCGCCGCGCGTCCGTTCGCGAACCGCAACCGTTTCATCCGCGGCCTCGCGATCGCCGACGACGAGCATGAACGGAACCTTCTGCAACTGCGCTTGCCTGATCTTGGCACCGATCTTCTCGCTGCGCGTGTTCGCTTCGACGCGCAGGCCTACCTCCCTCAGCTCGCGCGTCGCTCTCTCGGCATATTCGTTCACGCGATCCGTGATCGGCAAGACCACCGCTTGCACCGGCGCCAGCCAAAGCGGGAAGGCTCCAGCATAGTGCTCGATGAGCACGCCGAAAAACCTTTCGATCGAACCGAACAACGCGCGATGGATCATCACGGGCCGATGCGGACGATTATCCTCGCCGACGTATTCGAGGCCGAACCGCTCCGGCAAATTGAAATCGAATTGCACGGTGGAGAGCTGCCACGATCGGCCGATGGCATCTTCCACCTTGATGTCAATCTTCGGCCCGTAAAAGGCCGCTTCCCCCTCCATGCGTTCAAAAGGGATGGACCGCTGGGCCAGCGCCTCGACCAGCGCTCGCTCGGCTCGTTCCCATTCCTGCGGCGTCCCCAAGTAGTGTTTGCTCGCGTCGTCGCCGCGCACGGAGAGTTCGACCTTGAACTTATCGAAGCCGAAGGTGCGAAACAGATCGAAGGCGAAGTCCACGCAGCCGATGATCTCATCGCGGACCGTCTCCGGCGTGCAGAAGATATGCGCATCGTCTTGCGTAAAGCCACGCACGCGCAACAAGCCGTGCAACACGCCCGACAGCTCCGCGCGATAGACGGTGCCGAATTCAGCGTACCGGATGGGCAGGTCCCTGTAAGAGCGCTGCTGCGACTTGTATATGCCGATGTGGAACGGGCAGTTCATCGGTTTGAGCCGGTACTCAACCTCTTCGAACTCGAAAGGCGAGAACATCGACTCCGCATAATTCTCCTCGTGCCCACTTCGCTGCCACAATCCGCGCTTGGCGATGTGCGGCGTGAAGACGAGGCTGTAGCCGCGCCGCAGCAGTTCCGCGCGCAAGTAATCCTCCATCTCCTTGCGCACGATGCCGCCCTTCGGATGCCAAAAGATCAATCCCTGTCCGAACTCCTCTTGAATCGAGAAGAGGTCGAGCTCACGCCCCAAGCGACGGTGATCGCGTCGCTCAGCCTCTTCGCGTCGACGCAACCACTCGTCGAGTTCTTCTTGCGTGAAGAAAGCGATGCCGTAGATGCGTTGCATCTGCGGGCGCGCAGGGTCGCCCTTCCAGTAGGCTCCGGCGATGGAAAGCAGTTTGAAGGCGCGCAGCTTGCCCGTATCGGGCACGTGCGGACCAGTGCAGAAGTCTATGAACGGCGTGCCGTCGATGTAATAGACGCTCACCACGTCGCCGCCTTTCTCTTCGATCAACTCGCACTTCAAAGGCTCGCCGCGCTCGGCGAAGATGCGCAACGCCTCGGCTTTCGTGATCTCCTCGCGCCGGTAAGCGAAGTTACGCTTGGCGATCTCGCGCATCCGCTTTTCGATCAGCGGCAAATCATCTTCGGTGAGCGGACGCGGAGCGATCACGTCGTAGAAGAAGCCGCCGCGCGGATCGTCAAGCAGGGCTGGACCGATGCCGAGTTTGGTCCCCGGAAAAAGATCGAGCACGGCGGCGGCCAATAGATGCGCCGTCGAATGGCGCAGCAGTTCCAACCCTTCTTCGGTCTGCGGCAGGATCGGCTCGATCCTGACCGGGTCCGTGCCGTTCGGCTTCAACTCGAAGTCGAGATCGACCTCGCGCCCATTGACTTTAGCCGCCAACGCGCGTTTGGCTGCCTCCCGGTCCAGCCGACGCAGGGCATCGATAACTGTGATCGGCGCTTCCAACCGAGTCGGCGCGCCGCTATTGAGTTGAACGTTCACTTCACCCATCGGCGACTTGGAACAAACGATGGTCCCGCGCGAAGCGCTTCTCTTCACGCGACCACAGGCTCGTTTTTCGCTACGAATTGAATCTTCGATCCATCAGATCAGCCCGACGCAAGCGCCTTTTGCCAAGCGGGTCAACCGACAAAAGGACTTCGCAAAGCTCCACGCCGGAAGTCTCGAGCGGCGAGCGTTGCTGCCGCACCCGTAGATCGAATTGCAAATGCTACCATCAAGGCGCTATAGATGCAACCTCTTTGTCGGCCCTACGCCTCTTTCAAAGCCGCTTACGAGCGCAATTGCGTCTCTGCGCGCGCGCCACCGCTGGAGGTTGATCCTCTGCGGCCCCTCTCGATCTCGCTTCATCCCTCTTTGATCCTTCTTTGCGCAGCAGCCTTTCGGCGCGCTTTCGTGGTAGAATTCCGGGGCGGACAATTCAGCCACAGACGAGGGCGCTTGCGTCGAGGCCGACTGGTTCTCGATTGATCGCCTCGGTCGCGCGTCGAAGGTCTCTTCGGATAACTTGACGGCGCGGCAGTCGCACCGTTGCGGCAACGACGCCTTCGACAAACGCAGGACCGACGACGGCAGGCGCTACAGAGCGTTGCCCGCGCGCCGCAGCGACAACGAAAATTCGAAAAGGAGAACGAAATGAGCACCGAAGTAGCGACTCACGAACAGGCCAAATTGAGGCTCTCCGAGCGCAGCAGCCGTGCGGAAGATGGTCAAACTCCCGTACGACGCCAGTTCGTCAACTTCGCCTTTTACCACGTTCGCCCAGAGTGGCGGCTGCTCGATGAACGGATCAAGGAAGAGGCCAAGCGGGAGTTCATCAACACGGTGGACGAGTTTCGTCGGCAGCTCATCATTCAGACTTATTCGCTGATCGGATTGCGCACCGATGCCGATTTCATGATCTGGCGAATCGGCTACGAACTCGATCCTTTTCAAGAGATGAGCGCGCGCATCAATCGCACCGCGCTCGGGCGACATTTGGAAGTGGCGCAATCATATCTTTCGATGACCAAACGGTCCATCTACATGGACAAAGAGAACCCCGAGCACGTCGAAGATCGTCTTCATATCATCCCCGGCAAGGCGAAATACCTGTTCGTCTATCCGTTCGTCAAAACGCGCGCGTGGTATGCGCTACCGTTCGATGAACGGCAAGAGATGATGGACGAACACATCCGCGTCGGGTCGAGATACCCATCGGTTAAGCTGAACACGACCTATTCTTTCGGACTCGACGATCAAGAGTTCGTCGTCGCCTTTGAAACGGACGAACCAGCCGATTTCCTCGACTTAGTTCAAGACCTACGTGAGACCAAAGCGAGCATGTACACGTTGCGCGACACGCCGATGTACACATGTCGGTTGCGCGCGCTGAACGAAATCCTCGACGAGATCGGCTGAGTCTTTTCAGGGCAAGGTTCAGCGTTGGAAACCCTTCGTCCGACAGCGAGCTTCTGGCTGCTCGTCTTCGTCTTGTGCGGCGCGAGCGCGGCTCGTCCTCGCGCAGTTGCGCCGCACGGCCCCACCTACCTTTGGTACGAGACCGAGAACATGCGTGGGCTGACGCGCGACGCGCGCAACGAACCCGTGCTCAATCCCTCGTGGATCGATCCGCCACGCGCTAAAGCTCCCGGTTGGGGGATCAACGGTCCGGGAGTTTCAGCCGAATGGTCGCAAGGCGGCGAGAGCGAATGGAACTCGGTGGCGGCAAGCGCCGATGAGGATCGTGCGACGCTAGCTCAAGAGCTGGAGATCCCTCGAAGTGGGGTCTATCACTTATGGGTGCGCTACGCCGACTGGGCCAGAAAAACGGAGAACTTCACCGTTCGCCTCGTCCAAGGCGGTCGCGAAGCCTTCCGCCATGAATTCGGCGCGCGCGACCTTTTAGATGCGCACGACGAGGTGAGTATGTACTGGGGCTGGGCCTTCGTTTGGGATGGCGCGGAAGCGACGCTTGAAAAAGGGGCCGCGACGCTCTACCTCGACATCGAGAAGAAGGCCGAAGCGCGACGCCATGTCGATTGCTTCCTTCTGACTGACGATCTCGCCTTTCGCCCCGAAGGGCGGCGCAAACCCGATTTCCCTGCCTTCCGCGTGCTTCGCCAGTGGGCCGAGCGGCCCGTTCGAGTAACGCCGTTGATCGTTGGCGACCCCCGCCCGCCCGTGCCTGCAACTTGGCAACGCCCCTTGATCGCTGGCAGGGATTTTCTCATGCCGTGGAACATCTCGCCCGAATTCTGGAAGCTTTACGAGCGTCCGCCTGCCGAACGACCGCTCTATCCGTTTCATGCTGAACCGCTCGAAGAATTCATCGCCAAGTACAAGGGCGCGCGCGACGTGCCGATCTTCTCGTCGCCGCTCATCGCGCCCGTGGTCTACATCAACGACTTGCCTACGCTTTTGCGCGAGGGGAGCGCTTTTCTCCGATACCTACGCGACACGCGCTCGCCCTTCGCCGTATTGATCAACTACGGCAATGCGCAGATGAGCGCACAGGAAGGGCAAGCAGCTTGGCGCCTTTTGACGGGCCAACTACGCAATCAATTCATCGGCTGGATCTCGGGCGAAAGCATCGGTCATGTCTGGGGGGATGTGTCGCAACGGCTCGTGCTTCAACCGGCGATGCCGCGTCGCGCTATGCTCGAAGCCTATCATCGGGCCTATACCCGAGCGCTCGAAAACAAGTGGGAGACTCTCTTCCATTCGCCCACCGGCCCGATGTGGACGCATCTGATCGCGGCCCAATCAACTTCTAGCACAGCCTACGCCCACGCGCTCGGGCGTTGGGGTTGCCGCATCATCGGCTTGGAAACGGCTGCCGTCCAACCCATCTTCGCCATGCGCTTGGCCTTCGCCCGCGGAGCAGCGCGTCAGTACGGCGCGAACGTCCTCTACTATCATGCCCCGAATTTCGGCGATACGGCGACGACCTTCACCAAACAGCAGAACTTCGCCGGACCGGATTTCTTCTTTCACACGCGCTATGGCGCGACCATGGGACCATCGCTCTCTTGGTATCGCAAAAGCCTCTTTTACTACTACATGGCCGGCGTTTCGGCCATCTACTTCGAGCAAGGGTTCGATCAATTCTTCAAACCCGGACCGGGCGAGCATCCGTTCCAACTCAATCCGCTTGGCAGAATCACAAATGAATTCATCCGCTTCGCCGAGCGCCATTCGGATCGCGGCGTGCCCTACACTCCGGTCGCCTTCCTGCTCGACCCCGCGCATGGCTGGGACATGACTGATTATCCGCATCTACCTTTCGGCGTCGCCGAGATAAGCAGAACTGACCGCGCGTTGCGTGAGCTTTTCACCGCCGCTTATTTTCCGGCTCCCGTCGTAGAGGGCGAACCGGCGACGGGCGACCGCCAAGCCTTCGTCTCATCGGTCTTCGGCGACATCTTCGATGTGCTCGTCGCCTCGGAAGAAGGCAGCGAAGCGATTCGTAACTACCGCGCGCTCATCGTCGGCGGACGCATCGCGTGGACAGCACCGTGGGGGAAGAGACTCGAAGAGTACGTAAGAAGCGGCGGAACTGTCCTCCTCAATGCGGCTCAAGTTGAAGGCTTGCCGTCGAGACTTCTCGGTGTGCGCCTGTCGGCTGAAGAGCGCGAAGCGGAGGAAGCCAGTTGTAAGCTCGCCGATGGCGCTGATCTCAACGGACAAACTTTCCGCTACCTACTCATACAACCTGATGGCGCCCAAGTTCTGATGCGCGCGGCCAATGGCGATCCGCTCGTGACGCGCCACCAGCTTGGGAGAGGGAGCGTCATTTTCTGCGCCATTCCTGACCTGCTCGGCGTGGACGAAAGATTGACCGCCGTTGCAGCTCATCTGTTGATCCATTTGTTGTCCGATGCTTTGCCCGTGCACATCGAGGGCAACGTGCAGAAATTGGTCAATCGCACCCAGCGTGGTTTCGTCATCACGCTTATCAACAACGAAGGCGTCTTTAAGCCACAACAAGGGCTTGCACAAGTGGATCGTCGTGCGGAAGAGACGGCGACAATCAGCCTGAAGGCGGGAGAGATCTTGAGCGCACGCGAGTGGACCGAAGACGCGCCGCTTGAAATCGAACGCCAAGCGCGTCGGATCGCGGTCAAGATCCCACCGGGAGATCTGCGCATCGTCGAACTCACGCTGCGTTCCTAATCGAACCGTGTTGCGATTGCGCGAAGTTTGGTGATTGTGCTCGCTGTAAAAGACCTCTTTGCGATTTGCTTTTTGGCGCTGATTTCTTTTAGCATACGCTCCCGACTTCGGCTCATCATGATCGTTGCGCGACGTTTTCTCATCAGCGGCGAAGTTCAAGGCGTCGGCTACCGCTTCTTCGCACAAAGAGCGGCGGCCCGTCATCAAGTCACAGGCTACGTTCGCAATCTGCCCGATGGGCGCGTCGAAGTGTGGGCCGAAGGGACGCCGAGCGGCATCGAAGGACTCAAGAAAGATTTGGCAACAGGCCCCAAGCTCGCCGTGGTCGAAAAGGTCGAAGAGGAAGCCGTCGAACCGACCGGACAATACACGACGTTCTTGATCGAAAGATGAAGGCTAGCGAAAGCTGCGGTCGATTGCGACAGGTGGTTGAGTCCTCTTTGAAAAACGGCACCTCGGCGTGAACGCCGCAAGCAACTCTCGCAGTTCTTCGCGGCAAAGAAGTCTGAACCCACGGCCTGTCATGACGGCGGAAGCGATTTAGAGTACCCTCGACATCCTATTAGGAGCGCAAGGAAGATGACCGATATGACTCAAACAGCCTCAACGGAGGATTTGAAGAAGCTCATTCGCGAGGTTCCAGACTTCCCGAAACCGGGGATCATCTTCTACGACATCACGACGCTACTCAAGCACCCCGAAGGGCTGCGCCGCACGGTCGATGGATTGGCAGCCCAACTGCAAGGGACCGAAATCGATACGGTAGTCGGCATTGAAGCGCGTGGCTTCATCTTTGCGCCCGCACTCGCTTACCACTTGGGAGCGGGCTTCGTTCCCGTGCGCAAACCGCGCAAGCTACCAGCCGAGCGCGCCTCGATCACATACGAACTTGAATACGGCCAAGACACGCTGGAGATACACCGCGACGCCATCGGTGACGGTCATCGCGTCGTCATCGCCGACGACCTGCTTGCGACGGGCGGCACGGCTAAAGCGGTCGTTGATTTGGTCGAAGGGCTTGGCGGCAAAGTCGTCGGCTTGGTCTTCGTCATTGAGTTGGAATTTTTGAAGGGGCGCCAGAAGCTCCATGGTTACGATGTGCGCTCGTTGATCAAGTATCAATCGTGACGCGCGTCGGCGAGCGCGTATCGAACGCGCTCTCATCCCCATCCGAAGCCTGTGTCTTTTCTCGCTGGCGCGGTGTTCGCTGCCGGGCATGTCGGCGGTGCTCTCGTGGCCGATGCGCTGGACTTTTCTTGCTGAGCGGCGCTGTTAATTCACGACGCCGAGATTTCGCAATCGATGCTCCGCTCGACTCTTTCGCTTCGATCGCGCGTTCTGAATTGACGACGAACGCATTGACCATGCTAAGCTATGTGCAACTTCTTTGAAGTGCTCCCGTAGCTCAGGTGCATAGAGCGTCCGCCTCCTAAGCGGAAGGTCGTTGGTTGGAGTCCAACCGGGAGCACCAACTAACCTTCGCAAAGCTCGATCGCTTTCGAGCCACGCCTTTAGATCATTCTCGTTGGGGTGTCCTGCAGGTCGAGAGCTTCACTCAAAAGCTTATCATTTCATTGACGCTCCCCACGTCTCGCAGATGAGGGATTCCTAGCCGACGAGACCGCACGTCCGCCGGAGCGGACTCCGGTTTCATGGTAGAGGGCAAGTCTCTCCCTAGGCATTCGGTTCGCATCGTGCGCGCGCCCTACCTTGTGCGCGGCGCTAGGCGGCGCGCCGCGTTAGATGGATAGTGACGTCCTCCCCTCAATATGAGGGGCATCCCCAAAGGAATGGACGCGAGGATAAAGCC
>NZ_PSLQ01000118.1:0-3297 GCF_040289685.1 Pyrinomonas sp. | reverse complement strand
GGCTAGACTGAAGGAAGGTGGTTCCCAGTCCAGAATGTATTGACCGATTACACTCTTTTGGACTGGCTTTGTGCCGGTGCTAAAATTAACCACACTAATGCACGCGGCGCGAGGGGAAGAGAAGAGTTTGGCCTTAACGCAGAGACGGGCATGAATCGGCGCATGGCTCAACGAACAGCTTTCACCATGGGCGCACAAAGGCCAGGCGTTGACGTGCTGGGCGGCCGAGTTTCGTTGCGGGCAGTCAGCCTTTCAAGCGCCGCAGGCATGCAGCGTCCGGCGGATCGTTTAGAGCCGAGCGGATCTTTTCACCTCGCACAAACAGCTCCCGTCGCGCAAAACAACGAGTCGGCGGATCGTCCAGGAGGGAACAGTTCTTTTCGTAAGCGGCAGGGCGTACGTGACCTCGAGTTGGTCCTCTTAGTGCTTCTCTTGACGGCGCGCGCATTCGCCGGCGAAAGCGTCGCGCAGTCACGCGCCGTCCAATCCCTGCTTGTCACCGTTGCTGACGACAACGGCGTGCCCGTGGCGCGGGCGCGCGTCACGCTGAAGACAGCGACGCAAGAGTCAACAATCGAAACTGACCAAGCCGGTCGCGCACAGTTCGTCGGGCTCAAACAAACGGCGCATCGTCTGCTGCACGTCGAAAAGGAGGGCTTTTACGCGACCGAAGCGCAAGTCGAAGGCGACGCACAGAGCGTTACCCTCACCCTTTACCGCCAACGGGAATTCGCCGAACAGGTGAATGTCTATGAGTCATCCGCGTCGCTTGACCCGGAACAGACGGAGAAGAGCGCAACGCTCAGCGAACGCGAGGTCTTGGCGCTGCCGTACACGGCAACGCATGACTTACGCAACGCGCTGCCGCTGCTGCCAGAGGCCGTGCGCGACGGCAACGGGCGCATACACATCAGCGGCGCAGAGGCCTACCAGACAAAGACTCGACTGGACGGATTCGATATCACGCATCCGGCGACCGGACTTTGGCAAATGCGCGTAAGCGCGGATTCGATTCGTGCCATTGAAGTTCGAACCAGCCGTCGTCCCGTGGAGCAAGGGCGCGGCTCGGCTGGCGTCGTTGAGTTGACCACGGGCATGGGCGACGACCGCCTACGCTTTTCGGCGACCAACTTCATCCCGGCAGTGGAGACGAACAAGGGTCTGCACGTGAGCAACTGGACGCCGCGGTGGACCGTTTCTGGACCGATCCGACGCCAGCGCGCGTGGTTCTTTCACGCTGGGGATGGCGAGTACGTGCAGAACGTCATAAGCGAACTGCCCGCCAGCGCGGACCGCGCACAGATGTGGCGCGCGAGCGCGCTCATCAAATCGCAGTTCAACCTGGACCAGCGCAACATCTTCAACGCGAGCCTGTTGATCAACCGTTTGCGCGCCAATGGCGTCGGGCTCTCCCCGTTCAATCCACTGGCAACCACCGTTGACCAAAGAGGCACGGCAACCCTCGCGTCGCTCAAAGAGCAACACTACGGAACGAACGGTCTGTTGGCCGAAGCTGGCTTCGGCGCAAGCGCGTACGACGACCGCGAAACACCTCTAGGGGATGCGCTGTACGTCCTGAGT
Source organism: Pyrinomonas sp. (assembly GCF_040289685.1). Classification (NCBI taxonomy): domain Bacteria; kingdom Pseudomonadati; phylum Acidobacteriota; class Blastocatellia; order Blastocatellales; family Pyrinomonadaceae; genus Pyrinomonas; species Pyrinomonas sp. The sequence goes on along the minus strand of NZ_PSLQ01000118.1, from coordinate 1,716 downwards.
CCGAACGGCGCACGCGGCAATTTCTTCCGCCTAACCCATGACCGTGCGAGCCGCGCCGAAGCGTTCGCGCGGGTCACGCTGCCGCTGCAAGCCTTTGGCCGTCACGAAGTCAAGTTCGGTCTGGAGGCGAACGCGCGTCGCTACCGACGGGCGGTGATCCGCCGTCCGATCACGATCGTACGCGCCGATGGAACGGTGGCGCGCACGACCACCTTCAGCGCAGCAGCTCCCTTCGCGCGCCAACTGCTCGAATACGGGTTCTTTTTACAAGATCGCTGGGGAGCGACCGAACATCTGACGGTGGAGCTGGGCCTGCGCGTAGACCGCGACGGCGTCGTTCGTCGCTTCGCGCCGTCGCCCCGCGTAGCCGCCGCCTACGCGCCCGACGCGAAAACGAGGTTTGTTTTGGGCATCGGCGTCGTGCGCGACGAGATTCCCCTCGCGCTCATCACGCGCTCGCAAGAGGGCGTGCGCACGGACGTGATCCGCCAACGGGACGGGGGTGAACTAGTGCGAACGAGCGCGTTCGCCGTCGGGGGGCTCAAAGGCGCGCCGTGGTTTCTCGAATGGAGCTTGGGTGCTGAGCGTGAGCTTCCGGCTGCGTTTCGCCTTGCAGTCGAGCTGATGCATAGGAGCGGACACGATCAACCGACCTTCATCGCGCGCGCTCTTGCGCCGCAGCGCTTCCTATTCGCGCTCGCTCCGAACAGGCGCGACGAATTGACGGGGTTCGAGTTCACGCTGCGACGAACGTTCAAAAACGGCCGCGCGCTTCTCGCCTCTTACTCTCACCTGCGCGCGCGCTCAAACGCCGTGCTCGATTTCGACCTCGACAGCATCGTTTTCGGGCAACAGACAGACGGACCGCTCGCATGGGAGACGCCGCACAGGGTACTCGCATGGGGCACGATGCCTCTCGGCAAGCACTTCGACCTAGCCTGTTCAGCCGACTGGCGCACGGGCTTTCCTTACAGCCTCGTTGACGAAGAGCAAAGGCTCGTTGGGCGCCCAAACTCAGCGCGACTCCCCGACTACTTCAGTCTGAACGCGCACCTCGAATGGCGGTTCGAACTGTTGAGCTATCGCTTGGCGTTGCGCGTCGGGATGAACAACGTGACGGGGCGAAAGAACCCTTCCGCCGTCAACAACAACGTTGACTCGCCGAATTTCGGCGCGCCGATCGGCGTTGAGCACCGCGTGCTGACTTCGCGCATCAGGTTTTTAGGGCGTAAGTAGCACAGGCAGCGAGTTACCGAATCGCGCGCGTTGTGCCCCGCATTCATACATAGAAATATAAAGCTGCAGCTTTATGCTTTTAATTATAACATAACTACATTGTAAAATATCTTTATGTTGGTGCTCGAATACAAGGCATACGGTAAGGTGGAGCAGTTCCGCGCGGTGGATGAGGCAATCCGCACGGCGCAGTTCATGCTTTGGCATCCGGCAAGAGCGAGGGAACTTGTCCGCAAAGGCCGGGCGGTGCGACGGTTCCGGAAGGGGTTTTTCTACATTCGGATTCTGCTATATCGGCGGGCATATGGGAGGGAAGCTCAGTCCGCATACGATGCAGGACGGAAGGCGGCTTACGCAAAACGCTCGCCGCGCGGGACGCGTTGCGCTTGTTCCATGTTCTTGGCGGGTGTGGATACCGAAAGAAGGGGGTGAGCGGCGCTCATCCCCACGGCGCGCAGCCGGGGGTCTGTAGCGCCGCCG